>CAZVEE010000004.1:13224-75322 GCA_964625525.1 uncultured Alphaproteobacteria bacterium
GGTGAGTTTCGCCCGGATCATCGGCCTCACGCCGGATGGGTTGCGCGTTGCCCATGCACCGGTGATCGTGCAGGCGGATACGCATCTGCGCTTCCATCTTGCCAACGCGAACGCTCTGACGAGCCATCTCGATGGCACTGTGGCGCTGGTTCTGGTGGAAGGTCCGCAGGCCTATGTCAGCGCCAACTGGTATGCGGATGGGCGCGCGAAAGTACCCACCTGGAATTACCTGGCGGTCGAGTGTGAAGGCCCTGTGCGGCGCCTGGATGATGCGGCCCTCACCGACCTCCTGGATGACCTGGCCACGGTGCTGGAACCGCGTGTTGGTGAAAACTGGAGCCGCGCCAAGATGGACGCCGGACGGTTCGACGCCATGCGCCGCGCCATCACCGGCTTTGACCTGACGATCAGCGATCTGCGCGGCACCTGCAAAGCCAGCCAAAACCAGAGCAGCACCGACGCTGAGCGCATCGCCCACGCCATGGACACCCAAGGCGCTCCCGACATGGCCGCACTGATCCGAGGGGCCGCGCGCCGATACGCAGCGCCGCCCGCCTCACAGTGACACGCCAGAGGCACAATCACCCATACGAAATGATTTTATAGTTGCATTCTCCGGGTCCGGTGGATAACACTTCCATCCGGGTATGGGGGGCACCGACCGGCGAGAGGTGGTGCCTATGGGTCGTCTTCACACGGCTTTTCCGCGTACAGCTTTTTTTCTCCTCACCCTGATCGTGTTGTCGATGGTTGGTTCCGTTCCGCCGGCGCGTGCAGTTGGTGTGGAGGATCCCGTTTCGGCCTGGATATCGCACCTGCGCGACGAGGCCGAAGGTGTCGTTGATCACGCAAAGGACAGTGGCGATTACGTGATCTGGAGTGCCGCCGCACGCGTTCTCGGCTTGATTGATGCTTGGGAACAGGCGAACGGCCAACTCATGGATCAAGCCTTCGGGTCCCTGACGCAGGAACGCCAGGCCTTTTTTCAGGACCTAGACGCAACTCTTGAGAAGGTCAATCGTGGTATCGGCAACCACTTGGCCGTTGCGACGGCGCTCTCGGATAGCGCCGCACAAATCGCCAATGATGTGAATCCACTCGACAACAACGCGTACATCTTGCGCTATGAACCGCGAGTTATTGTGCCGGGTGGAGATCGCGACATTCGCCTTACCGTCCGGGGTATCAATCTTCAAGACGCCGATGCGCAGCTCATCGCTCCGTCTGGTGACGTTCTTGATAGGCTATCGCCGACGCGTCAGGAATTGATCTTTCCGATCAGCCCCGATGTGTTTGTCAACACCACCGATCAAGCCCAACTCACAACGCTGTCTCTTCAGTATCAAGAGGAACCTCTTAGCTGGATCGGTGAGTGGATGGGCATTGAGCCGGTCAGCCGCGACTTAACGTTTCTCGTCCTGCCCCAGCAGATGGCCCGCTACACGGTGACCACGCAGGTGACGCGCACCATGCGGGAGCAGGACGTGCAGCGCATTCATATGGGCCGCTTCCACGGCCGAAACAGACGATTGGATCGTCTCGTCATGCCCCGCCATCAGGAACTGGGTTGGCGGATTGATACGACGCGTCGGTCCGAAATCAGGCTTCATGACGAGGGCGCGGATAAAGGCCGCTGTGAAGGCGTGCACGATCACACCATCACGGAAACAAGCCTCACCATGTATGCCCATCTGGACAATCGCTGGAGCGGCGGTCGAAAGAAGGACGCGTGGGTCGTCTGCTCAATCTCGATTCCGGTCTATCGAACCTCGCAGCAAGCGGCACAGGGCCCGACTTTTACGGGGCATCTGGATTGGACCGGGCAGCCCTCCATTACCCTGCCCCAGGGCGTCACGGCAGTTCAGGTTCAGGTCACGCTGTTTGATGGGCGCACCCTCACATTCGGCGGGACCGGGACAGGGCAGGATCGCTATCTTGACGTTCGCCGGGAAGGCCAAGCGCTGATTTTCCGCCCGCGTGTGCCGAGCGATATCTGAATAACGGTGGGGCGGGCGTAACGAGCGCCCGCCTGACCACAACAGCGCCCCTGGAAAAGCGGTCGTTGAAAGGCGTCAGTTGGAAGGCGTCAGTTTGGGCCAATCCGTCAGGGTGCGGTCGATCACGGTGCAGGCGGTGCGGATGGTTCGGGGCCGGTCGTCTGGGGCCGCCAGAAAGGACAACATGGCCGCGAGATCCAGAAAGCGGGCCTGACGCGCCCAGTCGGTGCCGGGATCACCGCCAGCGGCGCGGTAGCTCTGGATCAAGCCGGAGCGATAAGGTGGCTGGTCCGGCTCAAAGCGCAACAGATTGCCGAAATCCGTGACCCCCGCGCCTGCATGGGCGAACTCCCAATCCACAATGCCGCTCAAGCGCCAGCGCCCGTTTTGCTCCGCCACCAGAAGGTTCTTTTGGTTGAAGTCGGAATGGACCAGGCATCCCAGCGGCCGAAGCACGGCGAGCACGGCCGCGCCCGCCTCCACGAGTTCGGTAAGGCGCTGATGCCGCCCTGCCCCCAAACGAGCTCTCACACGCTCTGTATTCAGACAGTCACGCATATAGTCGAGCCAACTCTGGCGAAACGGCTCCAGCCGCTGCGCAAACCTCAGATCGGGCGCAAAGAAACCACAGCCATCGAACCGCACCTCATGCAGGGCCGCCAGGCTTGCGCCCAAGTCCCAGCCGATCCGCGTCACCTCCTCGGGGCTCAGATGGTCTTCGATCACGGCCAAGGGGAGACCGGCCAGGTCTTCAAGCAGCACGATCGCCCCGCCCGTCTCTGGCGAGGCCCAATCAGCCGTCAGCACCCGTGGCGCCGGCACCACGCCCGCAACGCGCTCCAGCACGGCGGCTTCCGTCTGTGCCGCGGTCGCGCCCTTGTGCACCAGCCGGATGATGGCCGTCCCGCCCCCGGCATGGGCGCGATAGACCGTGTTGGCATACCCACCGGACAACCGCTCCAGCCGCGTGACCGGCCGCCACAGGCGGCTCACGGCCCTCTGGACCGCCGCGGCGTTGGGCTCGGTGCGGCCAGGGGGCCGGTCATATTTGGCATTGAAATCCATGCGCGACAGGACAGCGCAGCGGGGGCCCGGTTTCAACACCGCATGGTGTGATTATCCTGACCAAAAGGCCGGAGGAAAAAGGAGAGTGTCCATGAGCGCACCACGACCGCGTCGTCTGTCGAGCGAACTGATCATCGCGTTGTCAGCACTCGGGATCAGTCTGTGCGCGCTCTTTGTGTCCGTCTATGAGGCGAGTGTGTTGAGCGCACAGCAGCGCGCGTCTGTGTGGCCCTATGGGGATGTGGGCGCCTTCTACAATGCGGACGGCTAGGGCTTGCGCGTGGAGAATGCGGGCATCGGGCCGGCCCGCATTACCGGTATGCGCGTGGATCTCGATGGTACGGCCTACTCGTCCTGGGCGGCGGTGCTGGCCGCGGTTCAAGGGCCGGACACCACGCTCAGCTACGACACGATCGGCGCCAATGACATGAACGGTAAAGTGCTGTCGGCCGGCGCTGAGACCACCATTTTGCGCCTGCCGTGGACGGAAGAGACCCGTACCCTGTTGCCGGCCTTTCAGCGTTTGCAGATCACGCTGTGTTACTGCTCCGTCTTCGACCAGTGTTGGATCAGCCGGCTTGGCGCGGCGACGCAAGAGGCTGCGTGCGCCATTCCCGAGACTGAGCAGTTCGAGGGGTAGCGCTTCGGCGTCTCCTCATTGCGCGGTCACGGCGCGGGTATACGCGTCACGGGCTGTGATGGCGTCCCACCAGCGCCGGATGTGCGGTGTGAAGGCTTCTTCGATGCCCAGAGTGTGGGCGAGCGTGAGGCTGTAGCCGACCGCAATATCAGCAATGGTGAAGCGCCCGGCGCACAGATACTCCCGCCCCTCCAAGGCCGCTTCCAGCAGGCGCAAACGCCCGAGGAAAAAGCGCTTGTAGTCCTCTACCGCTTGGGACAGTCGCCGCTCCTCGGGCTCCAGCATGGTGTAGCGCAGCACGATGGTCTGCGGGAACGTCACTGTGGCGTCGGAATAAAACAGCCAATTCAGATAGGCGCCGTATTCGGCATCCTCGGGCTTCACCGCCAATGGCGTCGGACCGTACCGCTCCACCAGATATTGGCAGATGCCGGCGGATTCTGTCATGCGCACGCTCCCATCGATGAGATACGGCACCGTGCCCAAGGGGTTGGTCTCCAGAAAATCCTTTTGGAAAACGCGGGGCGGAAAGGGAAGCATCTGCAACTCATATTTGAGACCCATCTCCTCTAAGGTCCACAATGGACGCAGCGAGCGGGCTCCCGAGCAGTGATAGAGCACAATCGACATGATGACTTCTCCGGTACCGTTCTGATCTTGGCGTGAAGTCTGCGCGATTTCACGCAAGCAGCAAAGCGCCTTGAAAGGCCTGCCCCCGGGCCTCCTAAAGCGGAATGTCGGCCCGCGCCCGCGGACGGTGCCCCTCGACCGGCTCCGTAGCCTTGCCTACACTCGCGCCCCACATGCCGGCGGCGCGGCGCCTTTGAGAGACGGATCAGTGCCATGATGACCCCGAATTCCCCCGAGGCCCGAGACGCGGCCTATCACCTGCACTCCAACACCAATGCCCGCAAGCTGGAGGCGGACGGACCGCGCGTGTTGTCGCGTGGTCAGGGTATTTATGTCTATGACGAGGAGGGCAAGGCCTATATCGAGGGCCTGTCGGGGCTCTGGTGTGCGGCGGTCGGGTTCAATCATGAGCGCTTAGTGCGTGCCGCCGCTGAGCAGATGGCGGCGCTGCCCTACTACCACACCTTCAGCCAGAAGGCGCATCCGCCGGTCATCGACTTGGCGGAAAAGCTCAGCCTGATGACCCCGTCGAGCGTCTCGCGAGTCTATTTCACCAATTCCGGGTCGGAAGCCAACGACACTGTGGTGAAAATGGTCTGGTACTACAACAACGCGCTGGGCCGGCCGGAAAAGAAGAAGTTCCTGTCCCGTAAGCTTGCCTATCACGGCATCACGGTCGCGTCGGGGAGCCTCACGGGCGTGCCGGCCAATCATGTGGATTTTGATCTGCCCGCCATTCCCGTCCGTCATCTGACGACCCCCCATTTCTACCGTCAGGCGCAACCGGGCGAAGACGAAGCGGCGTTCACGGAGCGTCTGGCGCGCGAAGCGGAAGACGCGATCCTGGAAGAAGGCCCGGAAACGGTGGCGGCCTTCATCGGTGAGCCGGTCATGGGCGCGGGCGGTGTCATGCCGCCGCCGGCAGGCTACTGGCCCGCTTTGCAGGCCGTGTGCCGCAAATATGACGTGCTGCTGGTGGCTGATGAGGTCATCACCGGCTTTGGGCGCACCGGCACCCGTTTCGCCTGTGAGCGCTACGGTATTGAGCCGGACATGCTGGTGCTGTCCAAGCAGCTCACGTCGGCTTATCTGCCCATGGCGGCGGTGGTGTTTTCCGATGCCATGTATCAGGTCATCGCCGATGCGTCCGCCCGCAATGGTGTGTTCGGCACCGGCTTCACCGCCTCGGGGCATCCGGTGGCTGCGGCTGTGGCGCTGGAAAATCTGCGTATCCTTGAAGAGGAGCGCCTGGTGGAAAATGCCGCGGTGCTCGGCCCCTACTTCCAGCAGCGCCTTCAGTCTCTCGCCCAGCATCCGCTGGTGGGCGAAGCGCGCGGCGTCGGTCTGATTGGCGCCCTTGAACTGGTGGCGGACAAAGCCCAAGGCACACCGTTCGATCCCATGGGCAAGATGGGTCTCTATGTGTTTGAGCGTGGCCACGAACACGGCCTGATCACCCGCGCCATTCGCGATACGATCGCGCTGTGCCCGCCGCTGATTATCACCCGCGCGCAAATCGACGACGTGATGGACCGCCTCAAGCTGATGCTTGACGACGGCCTGGAATTCGCCGTGCGCGAAGGCATGATGGCCTAGCGCACCCTGCCTTATCGCTCTGGCAACGCAAACGCCACCACATGATCCGAGGCCGTCAGACCCAATCGCGAATAGCCGCCTGCGGCCACGACCACATATTGGCGGCCCTGCCATTCATAGGTCATGGGCGTGGCCACGGCGCTGGCCGGTAAACGGCCTTGCCACAGTTCCGCGCCCGTGGCCACGTCGAAGGCCCGCAGGTAATGGTCCATGGCGGCCCCGATAAAGACAAGCTCACCCGCCGTCACCACCGGCCCCCCCAGATTGGGCGTGCCCAGCGGTAAGGCCGGCATGTCTGGGGCCAGATCCTCCGTGGTCCCTAAAGTCTTGCGCCAGACAATGGCACCGCTCGTCAAATCTACCGCCGCCGGTGAAGGGATAGAGCAGCGTGCCCTCCACGCTCGGCGGTGTGAACAAGCCGTCGAAGCGGGCGTTGCGGATCTGCGCCCGGCACGCGAGCCGGTCCCACAGGGTCACGCCGAACGCATCGTCCGGTGTCAGCGTATTGGGAACAAGCGGCGGTGTCGCCACGGGAAAGGGCTGTGTCGGCGATAGGACTTCGCCGGGGACACCGCCTTGGGGGACTGGCCGGTCCTCCACAGGGAGCACCGGCTCCCCCGTCTCGCGGTCGAGCACAAAGACGAACCCGGTCTTGGAGACCTGTACCACCACATCACGGGTCTCGCCGTCTTGGGTTAGCGTATAGAGCCCCGGCTGCGCGGGCACGTCATAGTCCCACACATCATGGCGCACGGTCTGGAAATGCCAGACCCGTTCGCCCGTGCGCCCCCGCAAAGCCACCACGGAATTCGCATAGAGATTATCCCCCGCCCTCAGGCCGCCATAAAAATCCGGGCTGGGGCTTGAGGTGGGGAGGAACACCAGATCGCGCGCCTCATCAACGGACATGATCGACCACACATTGGCATGGCCTTCCACGGGCGCTTCGCCCTCGGGCCAGGTCGTCAGGGCCGGGTCGCCCGCCTCCCGCGGGATCGGGTCAAAGCGCCAGCGCTCCTCGCCTGTGCCGGGGTCCAGTGCCACGACCGCGTTGAGAGGGGTACAGAAGATCAGGGCGTCTTCAACCAGAATGGGCGTCGCCTCGAACACGCTGCGATTGATATAGGCCGACCGGCTCTCTACCTCGCCCGTGCGATAACGCCACGCCTCTGCCAGAGCGCTCACATTCTCGCGGGTGATTTGAGTGGCGGCGCTATACCGGCTGCCGCCCGGATCCCGCCCGTAATGGGCTCAGCCGCGCGCCTCCCCGCCAGCCTCCGGGGCCACCACCGGGGCCGTGCCTTCAATCTCCAGGTCCGCGCCCAAGCCCCAGCACAATGCGGCGTACCATCGGTCTCAGCTCCCCTAATTCCACAAATGGTCATTGTGGAATAGGCACGTTGCGGGTGTCACCTGCAATCCATCGCCGCAGATGCCTATTTTCGTGCGCCATAAATCGATCGGACCACACCGCCAGGTGCCCAAAGCCTGCTCGCGGTTGCATCAGCGTCACACCCGGCACGGATTCGAGGAATGCCAGACTGCCCGGCGGTGCGAAGGGATCCTCCTGAAATCCATAGATGAGGGCGTTGAGACGCGGTGTGGCGCTAAGGGTCGCCAAGGCGTCTTCACGATCCGCCAGAATGCCTCGGCACACCGGATGCCCCTGGCGCGCGCATGCCGTGTTGTGCGCCAGCGGTCCGTGACAGGCTGGCGCGAAGGCAATCTGGCGGCCCACCAATTCCGGCCGTCGCGCCGCGAGGAGCAATCCCGCCCAGGCGCCGCAGGACTGACCCGCCAGAACAATGCGCTCGCGGGCGATGCCTTGGGCCTGAAAGCGTTCCAGCAGCGCTTCGAGCCGGGCAATGCGCTGGTCGAGCTTGCGCGCGCCCGCCTGTGTCGCGAAATCCCGCTGTGACATCACCTCATGGTGGCAGACATGATAGACCCGCACCGGGCGTCCCTCGACCTGGGTGCCATCGAGCGCGGCAAGGCCCGGCGGCACCCCTGGACAGCGATCGGCCAGGTGCTCATCGCGGCTGCCATGCACCCAGACCAGGACAAGGGTCGCATCATCCCGGGGCGCGGCAGAGAGAAACCCCTCGGGCATGTTGACCGTGCAGGCGGCGAGCAGATAGAACCCTGCGGCAATGCACACGTGCCATAGTCTGCGGAGCCACGGCGTGTGACGGTCTGCCTTGGGCATGGTCTCGACACCCGCTCCTGGCCCCCCACATTTATCGCTATGGTGTTGCCCGCTGCTGGAGACCTGCTGAAGCCGATGGTGCTGTCCTTCCTGAAAAATGCTTTCGCTGCCGATGAGGGCCCTGCGGCGCCGCCTGGCGAGCGTATCTATGCCATTGGCGATATCCACGGGCGCCTGGACCTCCTGGAGAGGCTGCTTGCGGGCATTGAGCGGGATATGGCCAAGGCGGGAGGCAAGACCTGCCATCTGGTGTTCCTGGGTGACTATGTGGATCGGGGGCCCGACAGCGCGGGTGTGATCGAGTGCCTGATCACCCTGCCCCGGCGCTTCCCCCATGTGCGCTTTCTCACGGGCAACCACGAGGAAGCGATGCTGAACTTCATGGACAATCCCATCAAGGAAATGGCGTGGCTCGATTTCGGCGGCACTGAAACGCTGGAGAGCTATCGGGTGCTGCCGCCGATGCCGCGCACCTCGCCTGAGGCCATCCGCACGGCCGGCGCGCGCCTCAGCGCGATACTGCCTGCCAGTCATTGGTCCTTTCTGCGGGATCTCGAAGTCAGCGTGACCTTAGGCGATTATTTCTTCGTCCATGCGGGGATCAAGCCCGGCGTGCCCTTGTCTGAGCAAAAGCGCGGCGATCTGCTGTGGATCCGCGAGGAATTCATCAGTTCCGATTGGTCCTGCGGCAAAGTGGTGGTGCATGGCCATACGCCGAGCGAAGAACCCAGCATTGGGGATGCGCGGATCGGCATCGACACGGGCGCCTATGCGACAGGCCGTCTGACGGCCGTGGTGCTGGAGGGGACCACCCGGCGCTTTCTGGCCACCAGCCCCCGCCGCTAGCCTGCCTGCTGTGAAGCGTCGCCACATATGCTAGAGAGCCTATGATCTTTGCTTCGGCCTCCGAGTCGGACGCAGGGCATTGGGGCGAGCGGTCGAGCAGGGAACGGGCGGCGGATGACGGTTTTGGTGACGGGCGCAGCGGGCTTTATCGGCTTTCACACCGTGCGTGCGCTCCTGGCGCGCGGCGAGACGGTGATTGGGGTGGATAATCTGAACCCCTATTACGATCCAGCTCTCAAGCGTGCTCGCCTCTCCGAGATCACCAGCCCCAACGGCTTTACCTTCCGCGAAATGGATATCGCCGACGACGGCGCCATGCTCGCCCTGGCCGATGAGTTTCCCAGCATCGACCGGATCGTGCATCTGGCTGCCCAGCCGGGGGTGCGCTACTCGCTGGAAAACCCGTTTGCCTATGTGCAGTCCAATGTGATGGGCCATGTGGTGGTGCTGGAACTGGCGCGCCGGCTGAAGACGCTCAAGCACTTGGTCTATGCCAGTTCGTCCTCCGTTTACGGAGCGAATGAGACCGACCGCTTCGCCATCGAAGACCGCACTGACAGCCCCACATCGCTCTATGGCGCCACGAAGCGGGCGGATGAGTTGATCTCCTTTGCCTACCACAATCTCTTCGACATGCCCGTCACGGGTTTGCGCCTGTTCACCGTCTACGGCCCTTGGGGGCGGCCGGATATGGCGGTCTACAGCTTCGCCGATGCCATTACCAAGGGTGAGCGTATCCGCCTCTTCAATGACGGCGAGATGTGGCGCGATTTCACGTATGTAGACGACATTGTCGACGGTTTCCTGCGTGCTCTGGACCGTCCGCCGTCGGAGGGCCCTGCCCTCTATAATCTCGGCAACAGCCGCCCGGTGAAAGTGCTTGAGCTGATTGAGGTGCTGGAGTCGACGCTGGGCCGCAAAGCGGTTCTGGACATGGTGCCGATGCCGCGCACGGAAATGCTGCGCACCTATGCCGATATCGATCAGTCCCGCAAGGCTCTCGGTTACGATCCTCAGACCACAATCCAAACTGGCCTGCCCCAGTTTGTGGACTGGTATCGGCGCTATCATGGCTCCTAGAGCCGTTTCAATGAAAACCAGATCATTGAAACGGCTCTCGGTCTTTGGTTTGACGGGTTTGCCGGGCGAAAAACCGCCCACACATTTGCTGAACGCGCTCTCATGATCAGGACATGAAAAAACCCGCGTCCGGTTCGGACGCGGGTTTTGCCGTGGGCGCGAGGGCGCGCTTACATTTGCAGCGTCAGGTTCAGGCCGACGATGTGCTGCATGTAGTTTTCCGCTTCCACATTCGACTTGCGGTTCACGACTTCCCAGCGGAAGCCGGCGCGCGCGTTGCGGTTGATCAGATAAGTGGTCTCCAGCGACCCGGAATAGGTATCGTCGTTCCGCTGAATGCCTTCAAACTCGCTATTACCGTAGCCCACATCCGTCGTGACGATGATGTTGCGGCGGAATTCATAATCCACGCCCAGGCCAGCATTGGTGTTGATGGTGCCCGAGGAGCCGCCCACCACCGTGTCACCCACTTCCCGCGAGGCGGTGACCCGGCCGGTCAAGAGTGGCGAGGGATACCATTCCAAATCCGCGCCGAACGTGATGCCGTTGGCATCGTCCAGGGTCGGATCATCCGCATATTGCTGTTCGAAGTAACCGACGGATGCCTCACCGACGATCACATTGGTGAGCTGAAACTGCACACCGGTGGAAATGTCATAACCGTCGGAATCCCGGTCAACGCCGCTCCGGTCGCTTTCCACATTGAAGTCACGCGTATTGTAGTTGGCGCGCACGAAACCGATGTAACCGGGCGAGAAATCGTAGCCCACTTCACCGGTGACATCGATCCGGTTTACGTCCCGGTCGCCATTGGGCTGAACACCACCGCCCACAAGATCGGAGTCATCATATTCCCGCGTGGAATAGTCTGCCCCAACGCTATAGCTGACCCGATTGATCCGAGACGCGAAGGTCGCCCCACCAGAAAGCTCACGATAGGCCGTCGGCTCGTCGGCGGCTGCCAGCGTGCCCGGAGCACCTCGGCCTTCCTGGTCGCGAATGTAACTGGCAGTGGTGGTCAACGAGGATTGGCCGCCAATATCCAGGCGCCCTGCCACATCGGCGTTGATGCCGGTGGTGTTTTCTTCCTTCTCGGCGAAATAGAACTGGCTCTCGGTCCGCACTGTGCCGGTCAGGGAATGGCGTGACCAGTTGGAGACGAGGTTCAGGCTTGGCGCGATGGTGTAGAAAAAGTCCCCGCCCTGATCTTCGATTTCGCTCTCGAACACGTTCGAGTCGTAACCGAATTCCTGATCCAAGGTGGGATAGAGCAGAAAGGCGCCGGCGCGAATGCCCACCGGATCGTAGTCAGGACGCGGCCGCGTGGCCACGGGCATCCCCCCGGTCGGCGCGGCGAAACCACCCTGCGCCAGTACCGGTGCTTCCGGCACGATCAAGGCACCGCTGCTGACCACAGCGGCTGCCAGGAGACGTTTGATCGTCGTGCTCATCATGACCCCGTATCTCGATCTTACGCGTTACGTCCGCGGGTGAGCCCGGATGGCTCGTGACCCAAGGAACTATCTATCCCGCAGCCTCTCGTGCGACTACGGACAAACGGCACATCGTCCCAAATCTTTCAAAGAAGTAAGCGCAGATGTGATCATTGCCTACTGTCCCAGTACTGATCATTGGCCGTTTTGGGACGGCGCCTGTTCTGAAATGGTCCGGACTGACTCATTTCGTTAACCAAACCTTGCCGCGACAAAGACACTGCAACGATTATGCCGTGTCACGGGTCAATCGCTCAGGGTCGAACGGTTGGCGGGAAGTGTCCCGCCGCGCGAGACTTGCGCACCCTACAGGGTTTTGATTTGGGCGCCAATTAATCTTGATGTTGATCTAACCCCTAAGATACAGACCAATAAGCGTGCTGCGAGCAAAACCGTCGCGCCCTCTCTAACTCTCCGCGCCAATTGCCCTTTTGGCTCCGGGGGGCATCTGTCCCGGGGCAAACTATTGGGATCTTATCCCCGCAGTCCTCCACAGGTTCTTGACTTAGAAGATACGTTCCGGGACCCGGATCACATCGCCCGGCATCACCAGCAGTGTGGAATCCGCCGGGACTTCCACTTCATCCGCGCACACATCCTCTCGGGTCACATAAACCCGGCGGCGGTTGGCGCGGTAGGTGTAGCCCCCTGCCGTCGAAACCGCTTTCAGGATCGTCATCCCGGGCTCGAACGGAAACTGGCCTGCCGTGTTCACTTCGCCCACGATGAAAAAAGGACCGTAGGTGGTCACCTCAGTGTTCACACGCGGGTTCACCAGATATCCGTCGGCGAACTGTTCTTCGATCCGGCGCTCCACCTGGCGCGGTGTCAGCCCCTGCGCCTGCATCTCCCCAATCAAGGGCAGCGAGATCACCCCGGTGGCGTCCACTTCGAATTCGCCCGACAGATCTTCCTCGCCGAACACGGTCACCCGCACGCGGTCGCTGGGAACGAGACGGTATTCGCTGATGGAGGAGCGCGAGAGCTGGTCGAGGCAATGTGTGCCGTCATCCGCTTGGGCGGGTGTGGAGAGCCCTGCGAGGCCGACAGTGAGCGACAGCGCCATCCCGGCGACCACACCGATGGCCTGTTTCATCGTCCAACCCTGCTTCATTCCGTTCACTCCATGCATGGCGCCGGTCAGATCCCGTGTCGGTCCTGGCGCGGATCTTCAAATCAGTTGCATGCGGTTTCGCCCCTGAACCCGCCTCGCAACATTACCCATCGCCCATGTGCCAGCGCTGGTGTGGTCTTGCGTAAAAGCCCTAGGGTGTCAACTGAACCCTTGTGCTTTGTCCAAGCTGTATGCACGTCTACGCACCGGCTGCGGCGAGATTAGGGTTGTCTCCGCCCGACCGCGGTTATCGCGACAGAACGTCTCACCTGTCCCGGCGGAACCCCCTGGATTTCTGCCCTGCCGCGTTGCTCAAACTTTCGTGACTTGTATAGTGCACGGTGGCAATGCGGCCTTGTGCGATGCGGTGGATCCTAACCGAGGTGGCGGGGTGAGCGGCGGAAGGTTTTGAAACCCAAGTGGTTTTTCGTTGTGGCTGTGTGCGCCGTCACGCCCCTTGAGGGCGCTCGAGCCGACAAGGACCATGGCCTCTGGGCCCTTCGCCCCATAAAGCCCATCCGAGAGTATCCGGATCCTGTATGACCGATCGCCCGACCAAGTCCGACCTGTCCGGCCGCGCTGCTGTGGTCCTGGCAGATGCGCGCAGCCCAGCCGCCAATTGCTGGGCGTTCGACACGCTTGCGGCCCTCCGTGCGCGCGGTCGGGCGGCGACGTTGCTTGTCCTGCGCGCCAATCCGGCCGAGGTGGCATCAGCCTTCGCAGATGCTCACATCCTCGACGCCAGCGAACGCGCGGGTCTGTCCAGCCTGACACGGGCGCTGCACCAGGCCTTTGATGATCTCAAACCGCAGGCC
This sequence comes from uncultured Alphaproteobacteria bacterium, assembly GCA_964625525.1. GTDB lineage: Bacteria > Pseudomonadota > Alphaproteobacteria > JAJFIK01 > JAJFIK01 > CAZVEE01. The sequence goes on from CAZVEE010000004.1 coordinate 26,707, forward strand.
GTTTTGAGCCTTCAGGCCCACGCTCATGTGCCGGCCCAATGGGCGGCCTGGCGCGCCGGCGTGGCGCGGCGCGTGGCATATCATGGCGTTGAACCGGGCGGCCTGCCCCCGCTCACCTTCCTGCTCGACAGCGTGTTCGGCCTCACCGGCATTTACACGCAAGTGCTGACGCCCAGCTACGCCCGCCATACGGCCTATCGCGCTCAGCCCCGGTCCTATCGCAAGCGCTTGGCTGTGCTGCACCGAGGTGTCCCATCCCCCCAAGGCCAGGTGAGCGCGCGCGACGCCCGGCGCCAACTCAACCTGCCCGCCTCGGCTCGTATCGCGCTCAGCGCCGGTCCGCTGACGCCTGATGCCAATTTGGATTTTCTGTTGCGCGTGCTGGATGAGGTGGCGCGCCTGCATCTGGTGATCGCCGCTGATGGGCCCGCCCGTGCCGCGCTGGAAGACCGTCTAAAGCATTACAAGCTGGGCAACCGCGTGCGCCTGTTGGGAGAACCGGACGCGAAAACCCGGGCCCTCTTGTTGGCGGCGGCTGATCTTTATGTGGAACCGGGCGAGCGCGTCGTCCCCGATGTGGCGCTCTTGGAGGCTTTGACGGCTGGCCTGCCGGTTCTTGCCGCCGATACGCGTCTGCACGCGGAAACACTTTTGGGCGAAACGGGGGGCCAGTCCGGCTTGTTGCTGCCGCCCAATGACTTTGAGGCCTGGCGGACGGCGCTCGACACGGTGTGCCGCGATGAAGCCCTGCGCGACCGTCTCGGCGCGGACGCCCAGGCGCGCGGGGCGTTCTTTTCTCTGGAGCGCATGGGCGAGCGCCTCGACACCGCTCTGTTTGGCCCCTCTGCGTGAGGCCCCCGCGTCGAGCGTGCAAATTAGGAAAGCGACTTGCCCCTGGCAAGTGAATGGCAACACACTGGGGGTAAACTCTCGTCTGGCGGCCGGGTGAGTTGTCTTGACCGTTCCGCTCCTGTAGACAGCCGCCCGTGACTGGTCATGGGGATTAGCCAAGGGGAGATCGACATTATGGGCGCAAAGCCGGTTCGGAAGGTGGTATTGCCAGTTGCAGGCCTGGGAACGCGGGTCTTGCCCGCGACCAAGAGCATTCCGAAAGAAATGCTGCCTGTGGTGGACCGGCCGCTGATCGATTACGCCATTGACGAGGCGCGCCAGGCCGGGATCGAAGAGTTCATCTTCGTGACGGGTCGCGGCAAGTCGGCCATCGAAGACTATTTCGACTATTCCTACGAGCTGGAAGACACGCTCGAAAAGAAAAAGAAGACCGCGCAGATGGATGCGCTGGCGAAAACCGTGCCCGTTGCTGGCGATGCGGTGTTCACGCGTCAGCAGCGTCCGCTGGGTCTCGGCCACGCCATTTGGTGCGCCCGGCGCATCGTTGGCGACGAACCGTTCGCCATCTCCCTGCCCGATATGCTGGTGGATGCCGAGCCGTCTTGCCTGGCGCAGATGGTCGAGGCCTACGATAAAGTGGGCGGCGGCAACATCATCGCCGTGGAAGAAGTTCCCCGCGAGCACACCAACCGCTACGGCATTCTCGATATCGGTGGCGAGAAAGCGGGCCTGCAAGAGATCAAGGGCCTCGTGGAAAAGCCCGACCCGGCCAAGGCCCCGTCGAACCTCGCCATTCTTGGGCGCTATATCCTGCAGCCGGAGATCTTCTCCTATCTGGAAAGTCAGGGCCCGGGCGCCGGCAACGAGATCCAGCTCACCGACGCCATGCAGCGCATGCTCACCTCCAGCCCCTATTACGCCTGTCACTATGACGGCGTGACCTATGATTGCGGCGATAAGCTCGGCTATCTGGAAGCGAACCTGGCCATGGGTCTGAAGCATCCGGATCTGGGCGAGAGCCTGCGTCCCATGGTGGAGCGGATGCTGCGCTGATGAGCGTGGATTTCGCGCTCTGCGCTCTTGCGCGGGGCGCTTAAATAGGCGACCTCAAAGGCCCCGTCTGGCGTTCTTCGCCGGGCGGGGCTTTTCCGTCTTGGGGGAACCATGCGCGGCGCGATGGAAGCGACGGTCTGGGTGGCCGATAATCTGCTCAATTTCACGCCGCATGGGGCCGTTTTGGGCGGCGTTCTGGCGCTGCTGCTGCTCTGGCTTGGACATCGCACGTCTGGCAGTGTTGCTGGTGTGCTGGCGCTGGCCTGTCTGGGCTGGGCTCTGGTCATCCATAGCAGCCTGGAGACGCCCTCCGACGCGGGCTTGCGCGCCGGCGAACAGCCCCTTCGGGTGATGATCTTCAATGTGGAGGGCGGGCGCACCGGCGGGGCCGCCAAGGCCGCCGAGATTGCGGCCGTGGACCCCGATGTTCTGCTGGTGCAAGAAGTCGCCCCCGTCGCGGAAGCTGAACTTCTCGTCCGCCTGGAGCGTCTCTTTCCCTATCGTGCCTCGCTCTCGGGACCAGACGCGCCGATTTTCTCCAAGTTCCCTTTCACGCGCGCAGCGCAACCGGTTTTAAGCGATGAGCCATCCAAGCGCGGTTGGCAGATCGGGGTGCGGCTGCCGGATGGCCAAGAGCTGACCCTGGTCAATGTGCAAGTGACCCGGCCGCACAGCATTGCCAACTGGAGCCGTCGGACGGTGGAGTATCACGAGCTGGCCGCCTTTGCCCGCACCCATGCCGCGCCGCTGATCATGGCCGGTGACTTCAACGCCTCCGGTCTGTCGCCGGTCTTTTTCAGCTTTGTGCAGAATGGCGATCTGCGTGCTGCGCGGCCTGGCCTGTTTCCCCCTCGCACCACGTGGCCGGCGGGGCTTCCAGGCCTCGGCATTCAAATCGATCATGTTCTGGTGCGCGGCGCTTTGCGGCGCCTGGCCAGCCACTCTCCGGCGCCTGCGGGCTCCAACCATCGCCCTATGGTGGTCGATCTGGCCATTGGGGGTGGATGACGGCTACTCTATGAGCCTGGAGGCGTCTCCAAGGGATGGGTTGTTGGCGGGTTGGCTGTATGCGATAAGCCTTTTCGCTCGTGCAGCACGTATTGACGGCGCCGGGCTCAAGTCGCTCGCTTTTGGCTCGCTCGTTTGGGGCATGTCTCGCCGTTGAATGCTTGAAAGCAGCCGCGAAAGAGAATGGATGAGGTAGCGATATGCGCGTCGCAATGATCGGCACGGGCTATGTGGGCCTGGTTTCCGGAGCCTGCTTCTCCGATTTCGGTCACGAGGTGATCTGCGTCGATAAGGACGCCTCGAAGATCGAACGGTTGAAAGCGGGGGAAATCCCGATCTTTGAACCTGGGCTCGATGCTCTGGTCGCCTCCAATGTGAAAGACGGCCGGCTCTCCTTCACCACCAACCTGCGCGATGCGGTGCCCGGTGCTGACGCGGTCTTTATCGCCGTGGGAACGCCCAGCCGGCGCGGTGACGGGTATGCGGATCTGAGCTTCGTCTATGCGGCATCGGAGGAAATCGCCGACGCCATGGACGGCTACACGGTGGTTGTCACGAAATCCACTGTGCCAGTCGGAACCGGCCAGGAAGTAGACAAGATCATCCGGGCCCGGCGCGCCGACGCGGATTTCGATGTGGCGTCGAACCCGGAGTTCTTGCGCGAAGGCAATGCCATTGATGATTTCATGCGCCCTGATCGGGTGGTCGTGGGCACGGACAGTGACCGCGCGCGCGCGGTGATGCGGGAGCTGTATCGCCCGCTCTATCTGCGCGAGACGCCGATGCTGTTCACCAGCCGGCAGACGTCCGAGTTGATCAAATATGCGGCCAACGCGTTCCTGGCGACGAAGATCACCTTCATCAATGAGATGGCGGATCTTTGTGAGAAAGTCGGCGCCGATGTGCGCGATGTGAGCAAGGGGATCGGCCTGGACGGGCGCATCGGGCGCAAATTCCTGCATGCGGGTCCGGGCTTTGGTGGCTCCTGCTTCCCGAAAGACACGCTCGCGCTGGTGCGCACGGCGCGCGATGCGGGCGCCCCCTCCAATATCGTCGAAGCGGTCATCGACGTGAATGACGAGCGCAAGCGCACTATGGCGCACAAGATCATCGCGGCCTGCGGCGGGTCGGTGGATGGCAAGACCATCGGCGTGCTCGGCGTCACGTTCAAGCCGAACACGGATGATATGCGCGACGCGCCGAGCCTCGATATCATCCCCATCCTGCAGGAAAACGGCGCCAGCATCCGCGCCTTCGATCCCGAAGGCATGGATGAGGCGGCCAAGCTCTTCAAGGACGTGACCTTCTGCCAGGACGCCTATGACGCCATCCGCGAAGTGGATGCGGTCGCGATCCTGACCGAATGGAACGAGTTCCGTGCCCTCGACCTGACCCGGGTCAAGCAACTGGTGCGCAAACCCCTGCTGGTGGATCTGCGCAACATTTACGACCTTGATGACATGCGCAAAGCGGGCATCGACTACCACTGTGTCGGTCGCCCCTATCGTCCGCTGGAAGACTGATTTTCGGCCTCACGCCGCCGGTGGTGGCGTGGGCGCTCCCGCGCCATGGTTTTCGCGCGGCGGGATGAAAACAAACGCAAAGCACAAGATCAGCAACAAGATCACCCACGGTGTCAGCACATCGAGCAGGCGTGTTTCTGCCTGAACCGCATGCTGTGTGATGAGCAACGCCGGGAACCAGGCGTTGAAAAACGCGGCGACCAGGCGGAACGCCACCGGCATGCCGGTTCGGAACACGATCAAGCCTACGGTCATCAGCACCGGCCCAATGGCCAGCAACCAGCCGCCGGAGTAATCGGGACTGTCGCCCTCGCGCGTGCGGTAGCACACGGCCGCGTCCGGATCTGTGGGGCAAAGCATGGCCGCCAATACGTAATCAAACCCCGACTGGCTCACCGCATTCAGCTGAAAGCCCCAGATCTCCATGCTGAACTCAATCCAGGGCATGAAGAACAAAACGATTATCGCGATCCCAAAGCCGAAATGCACCCAATCAAATGAGCGTGTCATGGTGTGGTCCCCCTCTCGACGCGGCGTCTTTGCCGCATGATCGATCATAGAAAGGAGGCGATCGCTTGAAAAGCGCTCAAAGCGAGGAGAGCACGCAAGGCGTGTGCGCCCTTAAGGGGCGTTCGCCAAGGTGCGGCCCAGGTCGCGGCACCACATCTCTGGATCGGCCGCCAGATCGTGTCCCAGAAACGCCGTGGTCTTGGTCATGTCGAGGACGAACTCATCCGTCTTCCCCGTATCCTCCACCACGAGCCGCCCGGCACCGTAACCGGCGATCACATTTTCCGCGATCTTGCCCGTGGGCAGAGGAATGCCGGAGCCTGCATTGTACACGCCACCGGGCCGCGCCGTGATCATGGTATGCAGGATACGGGCAAAATCGGGAAACGGCAGAAAGTCTCGTTGCCGGCCTGGATCCATGTCGTATTGAACAAATCCCTCCCGCTTCAGCCGCCCCAGCACCATGGCCATGAACGTGCGTCGTCCGGGTTCGGGATATTCAAACCCGACAATATTGGACAGCCGCAGGATTGTGGCGCGCGCGCCCAGCGCCGCCGCGACGCCCTCTTCGGCTTGGGCCTTGTTGCGGCCATAGGCATTGACAGGCATCAGCACCGCGTCTTCGCGCGCTTGCCATTGGGTGGCCGGACCATACACCATACGCGTACTGACCATGACCATATGCGCGGTCCCATATGCCGCCCACCGGGCCACCCGTGCTTCTAGATCGAAGGCCGGATCGTAAGGCTCCGTTTTCATGCGCGGATCAAGCGCAAAGGGCACGATCACGTCATAGCCAGCCAGGTCGTCCGGCCCCACAATCTCGCGGTGAGAAACGGCAACGGGCAGGGTCTCGCCCTGCCCGGTCAGCCAATCCAAATACTGGCGGGCCAAAAAACTCGTCTTGCCAATGATCAGCACACGAGCCATGGCCGCGCCTCTTGCTCTGGGTCAGACCTTGAAGGTCTTATCTACATAGGCGATCAGTTGTTCAACACACTGATCGACTTCACAGGTCTCCGTGTCGACCACGAGTTCCGGCGCGTCCGGGGCCTCGTAAGGCGCGGAAATCCCCGTGAACTCCTTGATCTCCCCGCGCCGGGCCTTTTCATACAGACCCTTGGGATCACGTTTTTCGCATGTCTCCACACCGGCCTTCACATAAACCTCATGGAAACCGTCTTCGGTGGTTGCCTCACGCGCTCTGTCCCGGTCCGAGCGATAGGGCGAGATGAAGGCGGTCACGACGATCACGCCCGCGCGGGCAAAGAGCGCGGCCACCTCGCCAACCCGGCGGATATTCTCCGCCCGGTCTTCCGGCGAGAACCCCAGATTAGCGTTCAAGCCGTGGCGCACATTATCCCCGTCCAGAACAAAGACATTATAGCCCTTGTCGAACAACTTTTCCTCAAGGGCGACCGCAAGCGTGGATTTGCCCGCGCCCGACAAACCCGTGAGCCAGATCACGCCGCCCTTATGACCATTGCGCGAGGCGCGCATATCCGCCGTCACCCCGTGTTCCACCCGGGTGATATTGGTGGAGCGCTTGGTGATCAGCTCACGCTGATCCGCATAGCCATCCATAGAGATAATGCCGCCGCCGGCGATGTCATATTTGTCCACCAGCACAAAGCGGCCCGTTGGCGAGAGTGTGTTGAACTCATCCACCGCCAACATGCGCCGGGACCGGATGATCACCTCGCCCACCTGATTGCGCTCGACTTCTTCCGCCTGAGCATGCCCCAGCGTGGTGGTATCGATGATCTGCTCGATTTCCTGGATCACCACTTTGGCTTCACCCGTGGCGAGTTTCATCTTGTAGCTCGCGCCCTTGCGCAGTGGTTCCCGGCCAAGCCAGAAGATCCGCGCCCGGAACACGTCCGTCTCAATGGGTGCCTTGTCCACATGGCTGATGATCTCACCGCGTTCGATGAAGATCTGCTCGTCAAATGTGATGCCGACGGACATGCCGGCCTCGGCCCGCACCGGCTTTTCCGCATCGGCGCGCGAGGACCAGCTTTCCAGGGACTTCACCCGCACCGTCTTGTTGGACGGGGACACCATGACCTCATCGCCCACGGCGATTTCACCAGACTCGATCCGGCCCGCAATGATCCGACGCTCGTCGAATTTGTACACGTCCTGCACGGGCAGACGCAGCGCCAGTTCCACCGGGGCCTTCCGGCTGCGGAAGGAATCCAGCGCGCCCAGAATGGTCGGGCCCTTGTACCAATCCATGCGCTTGGAGCGCTGGGCGATGTTGTCACCGTCGCGCGCGGAAATGGGAATGAAGAAGGTTGGCTCGACACCAATCGTGGCGAGATACTGGCGGTATTCCTCTTCGATCAGATTGAACTGATCCTGCTCGAAATTCACCAGGTCCATCTTGTTCACGGCGACCGCCACCTGGCGCACGCCCATGAGATGCAAGAGATACCCGTGGCGGCGGGATTGTTCCTGCACGCCTTCCGAGCTGTCGATCAGCAGCACGGCCGCGTCGCTCTGGGCGGCGCCGGTGATCATGTTTTTCAGGAACTCTTTGTGTCCCGGCGCATCGATGATGGTGTAATCCCGGGTCTTGGTCTTGAACCAGATCTGCGTGGTATCGATGGTGATGCCCTGGTCGCGTTCGGCTTGCATGGCATCCATCAGGAAGGCCCACTCAAAGGGCATGCCCCGCCGTTCGGACATGGCCTTGATGGCCTCATACTTTCCTTCCGGCAACGAGCCGGTATCGTGGAACAACCGGCCCACCAGAGTGGATTTGCCGTGGTCCACATGGCCAACGATCACGATGCGGAGCAAATCGCGTCCCGCCTGATTGGCGAGGGTTTCGGCGAGCGCCGCGGCGTCTACGGGATTGGTCGACATGGGCGGCTCTCCTTACATGTAGCCATCAGCCCGCAGACGCTCGAACGCGTCTTCGGACTCATGGTCCATGGCGCGCCCCGCGCGCTCTTCGGTCTTGATGGTTTCCAGCTCCGCAATGATCTCGTCGATGGTGGCGGCGGTGCTGTCGATGGGAAAGGTAATGCCGACTTCGCCAAGACTGCGGAAGCGTTTGCCGTCCTTGGCGAAATAGAGCGGCACCACGGGGATTTGCTCACGCCGGATATACCGCCACACATCCAGTTCCGTCCAATGCAGCAGCGGATGGATGCGGATATGGGTCCCGGCCGGGTAATCGGTTTTGTACTGGTCCCAGAATTCGGGGGGTTGGTCCTGGAAGTCCCACTGCCCTTCTTCCGTCCGGGGGCTGAAGACACGCTCTTTGGCGCGCATGGACTGTTCATCACGGCGAATGCCGGCGATCACACCCGTCAGGTCGTATTGCTTCACCGCCACTTTCAGGCCTTCGGTCTTGCGCGCCGCAAAGCGCGAGGCCGGCGGCAGGGTCTCGTCGGTGGCCTCCAGCGGCGGGCAGTCGTCGGCGATGAGATTGAGGTTCCATTCCTTCGCGTATTGCTTGCGGAAGGCATAGGTCTCGGGAAACTCGGCGCCCGTGTCCAGATGCATCACCGGGAACGGGATGTTCCCGAAAAATGCTTTCTGGGCGAGCCAGATCATCACATTGGAGTCCTTCCCCAGCGACCACAGCAAGGCGATCTTGTCGATCCGGTTGAAGGCTTCGCGCAGGATGAAAATGCTCTGGCTTTCGAGCTGATCTAAGCGATCCATGGCGGGTGCTCTCTTGGTGAACGGCACGGCGCTCCTCCACCACCCCACGGTGCGGTTTGGGAACGCAGTATGGTAAACGGCAATGCGCGGCCGGGCGCGCCCCCGCGCGCTCCGCCGTCCTGCCCTCTTACCTAATTCCCGAGCGCGCGCGTTACAATAGTCAGAACCACATGCCGAAAGTGTATTTTAAGCCGCGTCAATCTCGGCAATGATCGCGTCCACCACATCGTGGACGAGACTTTCGTTCTCGCCTTCGCCCATGACGCGGATCAGCGGCTCGGTTCCGGATTTGCGCACGACGATGCGCCCGGAGCGGCCCAGCTTTTCTTCACCGGCGGTGATGGCGGCTTTCACCGCATCGTGATCCAGCGGCGAAACATCGCCGCCTGCCGTAAAGCGCACGTTTTTGAGGATCTGGGGATAGGGCTCGAACATGCGGCACACCTCGCTCGCTGGCCGCTTTTCGGTGAGGATACATGCCAGCACCTGCAGGGCTGCGATAAGGCCGTCACCGGTGGTGGCGTAATCGCTCAGGATCATGTGCCCCGACTGCTCACCGCCGAGATTGTAGCCGTGGCCGCGCATATGCTCGATCACATAGCGATCGCCCACTTTGGTGCGCACGAGGCCCAGGCCATTGCCTTCCAGATAGCGCTCAAGACCCAGATTGGACATGACCGTTGCCACGATCCCTGGTGCGCTCAGCCGCCCGGCCTTGTGCCAGGACACGCCCACCAGGGCCATGAGCTGATCGCCATTGACCACCTGCCCTTTTTCGTCCGCCACGATGACCCGGTCCGCATCCCCATCCAGGGCAATGCCGAGATCGGCACGTGTGTCGCGCACGGTCTGGCACATCAGCGCCGTGTCGGTGGAGCCGCAGCCTTCATTGATGTTGAAGCCGTCGGGCTTCACGCCGATTGGAATGACTTCCGCACCCAGTTCCCACAGCACCGCCGGGGCAACTTTGTAAGACGCGCCATGGGCGCAATCGACGACGATGCGTAAGCCTTCCAGGCTTAAGTGCCGGGGGAATGTGGCTTTGGCGAATTCGATATAGCGGGCTTGGGAGTCTTCAATGCGTTTGACGCGTCCCAGGCGCTCGGGCGCCGCCAGGCCCTCGAAATCATCGGCCACCATGTGGGCTTCAATCTCCTCTTCCACGCTGTCGGAGAGCTTGAAGCCGTCGGGCCCGAAGAGCTTGATGCCGTTATCCTGATACGGATTGTGGGAGGCCGAGATCATCACGCCGAGATCGGCGCGCAGCGAGCGCACCAGCATGGCCACCGCCGGTGTGGGCAGCGGGCCGAACAGAAACACGTCCATGCCCACGGCCGTAAAGCCGGCGGTCAGCGCCGGCTCCAGCATATAGCCGGACAGGCGCGTGTCTTTGCCAATCACGACCCGGTGGCGGTGCTCACCGCGGGTAAAGATGCGCCCCGCCGCCATGCCCACTTTCAGGATCGTCGCCGGATCCATGGGGGCTTTGTTGGACTGGCCACGAATACCGTCGGTTCCGAAAAACTGGCGTGCCATGAGATCACTCCACCGTCACGGACTTGGCGAGGTTGCGGGGCTGGTCCACGTCCGTGCCTTTGGCCACGGCTGTGTAATAGGCCAGCAGCTGCATGGGCACCGCGAGCAGCAGCGGTGCGGTCAGCGGATCGGTCTTGGGGATCTGTACGGTGCGCCAGGCATCGCCGCCGGCCACCGCCAGGCCTTCGGCGTCGGAGATCAGCACCACTTTCCCGCCGCGCGCGATCACTTCCTGCATGTTGGAGACGGTCTTCTCAAAAAGCGCATCGTGCGGCGCCACGACGATGACCGGCACGTCTTCATCGATGAGTGCGATCGGACCGTGCTTCAGCTCTCCCGCCGCATAGCCCTCGGCGTGAATATAGGAGATTTCCTTGAGCTTCAGCGCCCCTTCCATAGCGATGGGATAAGCCGTGCCGCGCCCCAGGAACAACACGTCGCGCGCCTTGGCCAGGTCATGACCCAGCTGCTCGAACTGGTCCTCATGTTTCAGCAACTCGGCAATGGCGCCGGGGACTTGTGTCAGCGCCTGCATAGCCGCCCGCTCGTCCTCGCTGGACATGACGCCGCGCGCCCGGCCCGCATGGACCGCGAGTGCGGCCAGCACTGCTAACTGGCAAGTAAACGCCTTGGTGGACGCAACGCCAATTTCCGGTCCCGCATTGGTGGGCAGCACCAGATCCGCGTCCCGCGCGATAGAGGACTCCGGCACATTCACCACCGCCGCCGTAGCCGCGCCTTGCGCCTTGCAATAGCGCAACGCCGCCAGCGTATCCGCCGTCTCGCCGGACTGGGACACGAACACTGCCAGGTCCCGCGCGCCCACCACCGGCTCGCGATAGCGGAACTCCGACGCGATATCGATTTCCACCGGCAGCCGCGCCAGCCGTTCAAACCAGTAGCGCGCCGTCAAACCCGCATAGAACGCCGTGCCGCAGGCGCTCAACGTCATGGCCCGCAGGTCCTCAAAAGCCATCCGGCCGGGCAGATCGATGCGTTGATCGACGGTGTTGAGATAAGTCGCGAGCGTATGGCCGATCACTTCCGGCTGATCGTGGATTTCCTTCAGCATGAAGTGGCGGTAGTTGCCCTTGCCCACCATGGCCGCGGAAACAGACGTGGTCTGGATTTTCCGGTCCACCTTGGTGCCCTGGGCGTCACGCACCTCCGCCGTGTCATGGGTGACGACGACCCAGTCGCCCTCTTCCAGATAGCTGATGCGGTTCGTCAACGGGGCCAGCGCAAAAGCGTCAGACCCCAAAAACATCTCGCCCTCGCCATAGCCCACCACCAGCGGGCTGCCCCGGCGGGCGCCAATCATCAGGTCATCCTCGCCCTCGAACAACGCGGCGATGGCAAAGGCGCCATGCAGGCGATCCAAGGCCTTGGCCATGGCGTCTTGCGGGCTCGCCCCTGCATTCATTTGTTTGGTCACCAGCTGGACGATGACTTCGGTGTCGGTCTCCGTCTCGAAGACGTAACCCTGCGCGCTGAGTTCATCGCGCAAGTCTCGAAAGTTCTCGATGATGCCGTTGTGCACCAGCGATACTTTAGGCGTCGCATGGGGGTGGGCGTTCGCCACCGAGGGCGCGCCATGAGTGGCCCAGCGGGTGTGGCCAATGCCATTGACGCCTTCGAGCGGCTCGCGCGCCAGCAGATCTTCCAGATTGACGAGTTTGCCCAGCGCCCGCCGGCGCTCCAGCCGCCCATTGCGGACCACGGCCATGCCGGTGGAGTCATAGCCCCGGTATTCCAGCCGCCTCAGCGCCTCGCACAGCCGGGGCGCCACTGCGTTCCGGCCGAGAATGCCAACGATACCGCACATGTATTTGCTTCCGATTTAGGACATGAAGAGCGCGCGGATGCGCCGGCTTCGGCACTGCGCTCGGACGTGTGGCGACCACTGCTCTCTGCCAAGCCGCCGTTGGAGGGCGATTGAGGTGCCCCGTCGTCATGGCGATGTCATGCCGCAGGAGTCGGCAATTGACTACCGCACGATGTCTGCGCGAGCCTCAAATCAAGTTTCTTTTCAACGGTGAAACAATATTGGCCCGGTCTGCGCAAGGGTGCGCCGGTCACAGACTGGCGTGCGGCCGGATTGGCATTGGACAGCCCCGTGCATCCAGGTTATTTCCTAGTCCCGGTGCTGCGGGCGCGAAATGAGGGGACTATTTCGCGGGATGCAGGCATCGCGACTGGACGCTGGCCGGTTACGCTTGAGCAATCTGACCGGGCGACACTATCGCCCCAGACGATCAAGCCTAACGTCCCGGTGACTGCGATCCGGTCGCGCGTGATAAAAGACGGGCGTAACAACACAGGCGTGAGCCAGAGTTTGGCGCGGTGCTGGCGTGGCGGGGTCCTGCAACATGGTTGAGGCGGCGATGCATACGATCAAACGGATCATGATCACCGGAGGCGCAGGGTTCATCGGTTCGTTCGTATGCGAAAAACTGCTGGAAGACGGACACGAAGTTCTCTGTGTCGATAATTTCTTCACTGGAACGCGGCGCAATGTGCGCCATCTGCTGAGCAATCCGAATTTCGAGCTGATGCGGCACGATGTGACCGTGCCGCTGCTGGCGGAAGTGGACGAGATCTACAATCTCGCCTGCCCGGCCTCACCGGTGCACTATCAGTACGATCCGGTGCAAACCACCAAGACCAGCATTCATGGCGCGATCAACATGCTGGACCTGGCCAAGCGCGTGAAGGCGCGCATTCTCCAGGCCTCCACCAGCGAAGTCTATGGCGACCCGACCGTTCATCCGCAGGCAGAAGAGTATTGGGGCCATGTGAACCCGATCGGCATTCGCGCCTGTTACGACGAAGGCAAGCGCGTCGCCGAAACCCTGTTCTTCGATTATCACCGCCAATACCACCTGGCGATCAAGGTAGGGCGGATCTTCAACACTTACGGTCCGCGCATGCAGCCCAATGACGGGCGCGTGGTGTCTAACTTCATCATGCAGGCCCTGCGCGGCGAGGCGATCACCATCTATGGCGACGGGACGCAGACGCGCTCTTTCTGCTATGTGGAAGATCTGGTGGCGGGCCTTATCGGCCTCATGAACAGCGATGAAGCCGTTACCGGCCCCATCAATCTGGGCAATCCCAACGAGTTCACCATTCGCGAACTCGCCGATCTGATCATTGATATCACCGGGTCCAAATCGGTCATCGAGCATCGGCCGTTGCCCTCTGACGACCCCAAACAGCGTCAGCCGGATATCACCCGGGCGCGGACGACGCTGAAATGGGAGCCGAAAATCGGCCTGCGCCACGGTCTGGAACGCACGATCGATTATTTCGAAGATCTCATGCGTCAAAACCTGTTGCCCGGAATTCCCAGCCGGAAACCCGCTCCGCATATTGAAAAAGCCTTCTGAACGGGTTTTATGACCGGGTGAAGGGCCCTTGAGGCACTCGAACCGCTGGTCGGAGGGTGTATGGGCGGCGGTATGGCTTTCGCGGCCGCTGCGAATCCCCAATAGTCGAGCGATCCGTGCCCAACCCGGCGCGCCGCCGGGCCGGGAGCATCGCCGCGAGGCCGTGCCGGACAAAAGTGTCTGAAAACGGCCGCAACCGCCCCTTGAGCGCCGGGGCTGTCTCGAACCAAGGCCGCATCAGCGAGCGGGCGTGACCATTTGGCTGAGCACTCCGTTGGACATACCTCTGCCCTCCCCGCCGCCGGCACCTTGTCGGGGGAACGGCTGAACGCGCCCTCGCGCACTGTGATGCCGCACACCGTGATGCCGCACACCGTGATGCCGCGGGCTGTGAGAGCCGTGCGCCGTTTGGCCGAGCGCGCGCCGGCCCGCTGGCTTGATGCACTGGCGGTCATGGCTGGCGATGCAGCCGCGCTTATCCTCGCCTGGGCGTTGACGGATGGGCTGTTCGGCGGCGGTTCCAGCATTTCCCCCTTTGTGCGCGCCCATGGCATTACGGTCATGCTGTCGCTCCTCGCCTGGTTTGCATTGGTCGGGCATTACCGGCCCGGCCATGCCTGGCGCGCGGAAACACGCACGGTGGTGCTGACATTGCTTGCCACCATGGCTTTCCTGGCCTTTGCGGTTGTCGCGAGCGGAGGCGTGTTGAGCCTTCTGCCCGGGGGGGGCGCCTTGGCCCTCAGCATCGTTCTGGTGCCGGTCACGCGCCATTGGGTGCGCCACGGGCTGCGGGCGGTGGGACGTTGGCGCATTCCCACGGTCATCGTCGCGCCGCGCGATGACGGTGAGGCTCTCGCCCGCGCCATGGCCGCCGATGCCGCCTGCGGTTATGACGTTTTAGAAATCGTCAGTCCGGATACGGTCTATCGGCCGGATCTAGAGGCCCATCTGCTCGGGCGCTATGGCCGCGACCGGCGTCTCGTATTTCTCGTCTCGCCGCGCGCCGAAGATGGCACGGAGCCGTCGCCGCCAGCCGCGCATGTCCTGCCGATTTTCACGCGCCATGGTTTTTCCGCCGCTGTCGTGCCAGCTCAGCCCAAGGTGGTTCTGGCCGGGATTGATCTTAATCGTGTCGACGGGCTCGATGGCGGTCTCATTGCCCAGGCTGGCCACCGCGCGCCCAGCACCGCGGCGCGAGTGTTGAAACGGGCCGCCGATGTGGTCATGGCGCTGGTCGGACTTGCCCTCGCGGCGCCCCTGTTTCTACCCATCGCCGCCATGATCCGCTCAGATGGTGGGCCGGTGTTTTTCAGCCAGACGCGCATTGGACGCGGTGGGCGGCTCTTTGCGTGCCTGAAGTTCCGAACCATGGTGACGGATGCGTCGGCCCGGCTGGAGGCGCTTCTGGCCAGCGACCCGAATGCGGCCGAGGAATGGGCGCGTGACCAGAAACTGAAAAGCGATCCCCGCGTCACGGCCATGGGGGAGTTCCTGCGCAAGACGAGCCTCGATGAACTGCCGCAGCTGCTCAACATTCTCCGTGGCGAAATGAGCTTGGTGGGTCCGCGGCCGGTGGTCCCCGACGAATTGGCGCGATACGGCGCCTCGGCGCCTTACTATTTGGCGGTGCGCCCGGGCCTGACGGGGCTATGGCAGGTCAGTGGGCGGAATAATACGACTTATGATGAGCGGGTTATGTTTGACGTAACCTATGTACTCAACTGGTCCTTCTGGAAGGATTGTATCATCGTGATGCGGACGATGTCCGAAGTGCTCTGGCGGCGCAGTGGGTTTTAGACCCTTAGCGGTGCCATCCGGACTGGACCGACGGATCGCGTCGGATCCGACGTTGGACGAACGGAATGCCGTTTTTGTGTGTCGTGCGGCGGCACGACAGGGTGGCCGTCTATTTCGTGTCTCAATACGTTGGTGAGGTTTGCGTCAGTGGTGTAAGCGCGCCCGGCCTGGCACACAGGGACCGGACGTGTGTAGGAGATGACAGATGACAGTGCTCGTAACCGGCGGGGCCGGCTATATTGGCAGTCACATGGCCCACACTCTCGTCGAGAAAGGCGAGCACGTGGTGGTTGTGGACGATCTCTCCCGCGGTGACCGCTCTCTCGTGCCTTTGGGGGCTGAATTCGTGCCGGGCTGCGTGGGCGATCCCCGGGTTCTGGAACGGATCTTCCGCAGTTATCCCATTGATGCGGTGATTCATTTCGCCGGTTATCTGATCGTGTCGGAATCCATGCAGGATCCGATGCTCTATTATGAGCGCAACACCACGATTTCCCGCACACTGATCGAGGCCTGTGTGGCCCATGACGTGGACAAGATCATCTTCTCGTCCACCGCGTCGGTCTATGGCGCTCCGACCATGACGCCCACGGCCGAGACGGCCCCGATCCGGCCCATCTCGCCTTATGGCCGGTCTAAGTTGATGACCGAAATGATGCTGGAGGATGCCTGCGCGGCGCATGGCCTGCGCTCGGTCTTCTTGCGGTATTTCAATGTGGCCGGCGCCGATCCGCGCGGACGCACGGGGCAGATCTCACGCACGCCGACCCATTTGATCAAGATCGCGTCGCAGGTGGCGCTGGGTTTGCGCTCACGCCTGTCCGTCTACGGAACCGATTATCCGACGGCGGATGGAACCTGTGTACGCGACTATATTCATGTGTCGGACCTGGTGGCAGCGCATGATCTGGCGCTGGAATATCTGCGCGCCGGAGAGCCGTCCACGGTCTTTAACTGCGGTTATGGGCAGGGTTATTCCGTGCTCGATGTGATCAATGCTTTCGAACGGGTCATGGGTTCTGCTCTGCCCACGCAGGTCGCGCCGCGCCGGGCGGGCGACCCACCGGCCCTTGTGGCCGATGCCAGCCTGTTGAGCCGGACGCTCGGGTGGCGCCCGCTTTATGATGATCTGGAATACATCATTGAAACCGCGCTCGCCTGGGAACGGGCGACGACCGATCCGGTGAAGGCGCCGCGCCGCTACCATCACGCCGTGGTGGCTTAAAGTTCCGACCGTTTGGCCGCCTTGAGCTGTTCCACGATGCTTTTCACGGATTGAGCCTTTTCGCGCGTCGTGACAAGCACCGCGTCTTCGGTTTCGATCACCACCACGTCTTCCAGCCCTGCGACGGCCACAAGCCGAGACTTCGCGCGCACCAGGCAGCGATGGGCATCGTGCAGCACCACGTCACCGCTGACGGCGTTGGCTTGCCCATCCTTGTCCGCCACATCGTAGATCGCGGCCCAGGATCCCACATCGTTCCAGCCCATATCCACCGGTACCACCGCCGCCCGGTCGGTGCGCTCCATGACCGCATAGTCGATGGAATCCGCGGGGCAATCGGCAAAAATGGCTCGTGCGGGTTTGATGGCCGTATTGCTGCGATCGGCCTCTGCCAAAGCGGCCCGACAAGCCCTCAGGATGTCTGGGCAGTGGCGCTCCATTTCCTGAAGCAGGGTGTCGGCGCGGGCGGTGAAAATGCCACCGTTCCAGTAGTAAGCCCCCTCTGCCACATAGCGCTCGGCGGTCGCCTTATCGGGCTTCTCCACAAAGCGGGAGACTTCATATCCGGCCTCGACACTCGCCACGGCCTGGCCGCGGGCGATATAGCCGTAGCCAGTTTCCGCATGGCTCGGGACAATGCCATAGGTCACCACGAAGCCCTCCCGCGCCAGCTTGGCCGCGCGGGTGATCGCCTGGTGAAAGGCCGCCTCATCAGTGATGTGGTGGTCGGCTGGCAGGATCAGGGCCACGCCATCGGGATCATGCTCCGCGATCACGATCGCCGCCAGTGCCACCGCCGGCGCGGTGTTGCGGCCCACGGGCTCGGCGATCACCGAGTGAGGCGTCACGCCTTGCCGGTCAAGCTGGGCGCGGATCTCCTCCACATGGCGCTCATTGCACACGATCAGCGGATCTGCGAACGCCAAGTCGGAACTGCGCGTTTCGCCACGCACCCGCGCCACGGTTTCTTGCAACATGGAGTGCTCGGATGTGAGCGCATGCAGTTGCTTGGGATGGTCCCTGCGCGATGCGGGCCACAGCCGGGACCCCACGCCGCCCGACAGCACGACCGGATACACGTTCATAATCGCCTCAATCCTTGCCCCCGAAGGCCGTCCACAGTCCCTACGATCTATAAACGGTCGTCCTTGCGGCAGTCGCTATTGTAGGCCTCGATCAGGGAGCGGGTCGAGCCGCTCATCTCCGCCAGGCCGTCCCCGTTCAAAAGCTGCGTTGCCAGGGTCTTGCCCAGCTCCACACCGAACTGGTCGAAGGAGTTGATGTCCCAGATCACCCCTTGGGTGAAAATCTTGTGCTCATACAATGCAATCAACGCGCCAAGCCGCGCTGGCGACAGCTCGTCCAGCAGCAGGGTTGAAGACGGCCGGTTACCAGGGAACGTCATATGCGGTGCCAGATCCGCCGCGGATGCAGCGCTGTGGCCCTTGGACGCGAGCAGGGTGCGCGCCTCTTCCAGGGTCCGACCGCGCATCAGCGCCTCGGTCTGGGCGAACATATTGGCCATCAACAACCGCTGATGCGGCGGCTTGGACGCGTCGTCCACTTTGGCGATGCCGATGAAATCACCGGGCACGACCTGGGTGCCCTGGTGCAAGTGTTGAAAGAACGAGTGCTGAACATTTGTGCCCACACCGCCCCACAGCACAGGCGCGCTTTGCCAGGTGAGCGGATCACCTTTAAGAGTGACGCCCTTCCCGTTGCTTTCCATATCCGCTTGCTGAAGATATGCGGGTAACAGTGTCAACCGGTCCGAATAGGGCAACATGGCCCAGCTCGCACAGCCCAAAAAATTGCTGTGCCAGATACCGATCAAAGCCATCAGGACAGGCAGGTTTTCCTCAAGCGGCGTCTTGGCGAAATGCTGATCCATACTGAAGGCGCCTTTGCGCAGAGCATTGAAATGCTCCATGCCCAGGCCCAGCGCAATGGACAGGCCAATCGCCGCCCACAGCGAATAGCGCCCCCCGACCCAGTCCCAGAACTCGAACGCATTGTCCGGATTGATCCCGAACCCGGCGACCGCTTCGGCGTTGGTGGAAACGGCCACGAAATGCTGGGCGATAGCGCTTTCCGGCGCCCCGCTCGCTAGGAACCAGGACCGCGCGCTGAGCGCATTAGTCATGGTTTCGAGCGTCGTAAACGTCTTTGAGGCGACAATGAACAGCGTTGTGGTCGGATCAAGCCGCTCCAGCAGATCGCCGATATCCGCGCCGTCCACATTCGACACGAAATGGGTCTCGATAGCCTTGTTCCGGTACGGCCGAAGGGCGTGACAGACCATGCGCGGTCCCAGATCCGAGCCGCCGATGCCGATATTCACCACGTCCGTGACGCGCTTGCCCGTATGACCAGTCCAATCACCCGAATGGACGCGCTCCACGAACGCCCCCATGCGCTCAACGACCCGTTCCACATCCGGCACCACATTGTGCCCATCAAGCACCACTGGCGCCTTATCCATCCGCCGCAGCGCAGTGTGCAGCACGGCGCGGTTTTCGGTGCTGTTGATCCGATGCCCGTTGAGCATCTCGTTGCGCCGATGCTCCAGATCCATGTCGCGGGCGAGCTGCACCAGCAGCGCCAGCGTTTCCTCGGTCATCAGCGTCTTGGAGAAGTCGAGCAGAATGCCGCAGGTCGCCCGGTTGAACTGGCCAAAGCGATCAGCGTCCTCAAACAGCGCCGTGATGCGCTGGTCCTTCAGGCTGTCCCGATGCCGGGCCAGGGCCTTCCAGGTGGTGAGCGAGGTCTGACCCGTCGGGGTGGCGGAAGCAGTGTCGGTGCTCACGGAGAGCGCCCTCCTCAGGCTTGGGACGGACCCTCGCGCACCGGCACCTCGGCGAGGACGGCGGCGAAGGCGGAAAACAGGTGATAAAACGTGCTGGCGGGGATGGTCGTGGCGGCGGCGGCATTGTCCGCCCCCCGCACATCCATCCAGGTGCCGCGCGGCGCAGGCTCGATATAGTGGGTAAAGATGCGCTCGACCCAGCCGCCCACCTCGCCACGCAGCACCGGATCCTCGCCCCCCAGCACCAGATGGGTGCGCAGCGCCTCGGTCTGCGGCCACAACCGTTTGCGCGCCGATTTCACGCCAGCGGCCGGGTCGCGCCAGATTTCGTCATAGGCGAGCCCTGTTTCCGGATCAAGCCCGCGCGCCCGCGCCGTCTCAAGGAGCTGGACCGCCTCCACGGGCTGGCTGAGCCCTCGGGCCGCGGCATGGGTGTGGAGCAGATAGGCCCACTCAAAATGGTGACCGGGTTCGACGATGCGGGCACTGTCCCCCGGCGCCGGCGTCCAGTCCTGCGCGAAGAATTCCGTCAGTGTGCCGTGGGCGCGGTCAAAAAAGCGGGTTTGGAACAACGCCACCATGGCGTCTGCCCGCTCAGCGAAGGCGGCCTCGCCTGTCGCGTCATGCAAGGCCAGGAACGCTTCCAACAGATGCATATGCGGGTTCTGACGGCGCGGCAGGGACGCCGGCTCTCCCTCCTGATAGGCAGGATCGCCGTGCGCGCGCAGCTGGGTTTCCAGATAATCGGCCGTCTTGTCGATCCACTGGCGCACGGTGCTGTCGCCCGTCGCTTTGTAGAGCCAGGCGAGCGCAAACAGGATGAACGCGTGATCATAGGTGTCTTTCAGCGCCGACCGAGGCGCGCCTTGCCCGTCCAGGCGATGAAAGAAGCCACCGGCGGCCGCGTCCCAGCCATGCCGGATGAGCCAGTCAAAGCCTTCGAGCGCCAGCGCCTTATGGCCGGCAGCCGGTCCCAGACCCAAAAGGGCCGCATGGGTGAAGACATAGATTTGCCGGGCCTGAACCCGGATCCGCCGTTCCGCGTCCGGTTGAGGGGTGGCGTCCAGGTCGAGGATCTCTACAAAGCCGCCCGTCCCGTCATGGCCAACGCGCGCCCAAACGGGCAGCGCCTCGTGCTCAAGCCATGCTGCAATGCGCCGGGCCGCCGCCGCAATGACCTCTGACTGGCGCTGAGACAAGACCACTCTCCTTCACTCTCGATGCAGTACGGCTGAGACGCCACCGCCGTCGCCGCGTTCCATCCCTTGGCAGCCGCCCCCAGATCCCGTGTTGCGCGCACTATACCGAGATGGGCTCGCCCGTCGAGAGGGTGTTGGCGATGCCCGCGTTGCGGGCCTCCAGGCCCACCGCGCAGCATGCTGACCTGCACGTCTTGCACGATCCATCGGTTGCGCGCAGAGTCGACCCTCTATCTTTATACGGCTGTACGGCGGGGCGGCCGTTTTGCCTTTCTCACAAAAGCAGTGATTGGTTGCAGGATCACCAATGGGGATTATCACGTGGGCGTCACGCCTATGGTCCGGGCCTGGGGGCGGCCCGGCAGGCTTTTCCGTCTCCAGTGCCCCGCCCACGGGAGGGATTCCGGGTAACGGGGGCGGTGCGCGTGCCGGATCACAGGGGCCCGAGCCCTTCGGGTTTTGCTTTCGTCTACTGCGCCCCGACGAGATTGATGCCTTTCTAGGGCTTCAGCAAACGGTTCTGGACACGCTAGAACCCAAGGATCGCGGCTTTTTTCTCCCCAAAACCGAGCGGGACCTGACGCGCTACTTGGCGGGGGCGGGCCTGATTATCGGGGTTTTCTCCGGTGGTGAGTTGATTGCGCAATCGGTGCTGTCGCTGCCCCTGACGCCGGACTCCGAGGCAGAATTACGAATCTTGCGCCCGGGCCTCGACCCTCGCGCCATTGGTGTTTTTAAGAGCAGCATGGTGCATCCCCGGTACAGGGGCTTTCAATTACAACGTGCTATGCTGCAAACTCGGATTACATTCTTGAAATGGGCTGGTCGAAACCATGCCCTGTCGGAGATCGCGGTCCGCAATACCGCCAGCCTGAAAGGCTTTCTGGAGTCGAATTTCAAAGTCGTGGCGATTCGGGAGGACCCTTCGGACGGAACGCCGCTGTACTACGTCCACCTGCCCTTGGGCAGAGAACGCTATGACGAACGGCTCGAATCGATTTCTTGTCACAGAGTGAATGATTTGGCGTTTCAACGGGAGCTTTTGGAGAGAAGCTTTATCGGTGTGAACTTGAATGACGGTCAAGAGATCGTCTACCGGCGGGCGCCCAATGCGCGCTCCGTGATTTGGTTCCGGTAATCAGGATCCACTGAAAACCTCGGCCCGGCGTAACAGGGCCCCGGTTTGTGGGAAGGCGGCGTGGTACGCCCTCATCTCCCGCCCGTTGAGCGCTTTGGATCGTCGCAGCAGACCTTGGCTGCGCGTGATGGAGTGCTGCCGCCCGGCTTGGTTCGGGGGGATCGGCGCATGGACCAGGCGGGAGGTTGCCCGTGCTCGAAACCGCTGTCTTCAAAGGGCCAGACCCGGGGCCGCATCTGCTGGTGTTGGGTGCGGTGCATGGCAATGAGCGCTGCGGCGCATTGGCGCAGTACGATTTGATCGAGCAGTTCAAAGCGGGGACCCGCACGCTCAACCGCGGCACCGTCACCTTTGTGCCGGTGTGTAACCCGCGGGCTTATCAGGCGGGCGCCCGCTTCGTTGAGCGTGATTTGAATCGCTGTTTCCATGGGGCCCGCACGCCGCGCTCTTACGAAGAACAGCTTGCGGCCGCCATCGTGCCGCTAATGCAACACGCCGATCACGTGCTGGATCTGCATTCCGTGCATACGGCAACGGACCCATTCGTGTTTCTGGACTATCCAGAGCAGCAGGCGCTGGCCATGGCCCTGCCCTTCGATTTCGTCGTCACGGGCTGGCCCGAAATTTACCAGAGCGCGCGCGACCTCAATGAGGGCGACACGATGGAGATGGTCCACCGGCTCGGCAAGACCGGTATTCTGGTCGAATGCGGCCAACACGACGATCCGAACGCCCCAACGGTCGCCCGAGACAGCATTCTCAGTCTGCTTGCCCATCTGGGGCTGACTGACAGTCCCTCGCAGCACCCCGCGTCGAAGACCTGGCTGCACATGACCCGGCTCATGCGCCGCCCGAAAGGCGCGCACTTCGTCAAACCGTGGCGCAACCTGTCGGTGGTGCCATCCGGCGAGACAGTGGCGCTGCTGGAGGACGGCAAGCCGCTGCGCTTTGCCGAGAGCTTCCATATCCTGTTGCCCAAGCCGGCCGCAGCCATCGATACGGAATGGTTCTATCTGGCCAAGACAGTTCCCTCACCGCCGATGAAGGGCATACGTGCGGCGGTCACCGCGCCCCAGGTCTCGCCGGCGGCATAGGATGATCCGTGGCGGGTAAATCGATGAGCCCTCCATGGAGTTCAAGCCCGGCCAAGCGTTTCTGCCACGCGAGAAGCTCTTTGTACCAATCCAAAGTGATGGTCTTCAGCGTGCGCTCCGTTTGACCGGCCTCTAACGCAGCGGCAACCTCGCGGGCACCGTCGGCGGCGCTGTACCGCGCGCGCCAGCCCAAAGCCTCAATACGCTCAAAAGCAACACGATAGGACCGTTGGTCGGGATCTCCGTACCAGCTGATCTCCACCGGGCCGGGCAGGGCCTGCGCCACGGCGGCTGCCAGATCCTTGAGCTGATAGGTGCACGCGGCGGACCCCACATTAAAAATCCGTCCGTTCACGGCGTCGGCGGGTGCTGTCAGCATAAAGATCTGCGCGTGAGCAGCATCGCGCACATGCACCAGGGGCCGCCATTGGGTGCCGTCACGCATCAGCGGCAAGCGCCCACTGCTCCACGCGCCATGGGTCATGCCGTTGACGGCAAGGTCAAACCGCATACGCGGGCTCAGGCCAAACACGGTGGCCTGGCGCAGAACCACGACGGTAAAGCGCTCATCCGCCAGTGGTAGGCTGTCTTGCTCTGCTTGCTGATTGGCCTTGGCATAGGTGGTCAGAGGAAAAGTCGGCGCGTCTTCGTCGGCCGCGCCGCCGCCTGGCTGGCGACCGTAAATGCTGCATGACGAAGGCAGAATATAGCGCGCCACACCCGCCGCCTTGGCCAGTCGGGCGGTGCGGGCGCGGGCGGCGTGATTGATGGCCCAGGTCGCCTCCTGAAACAGATCTCCACTCGGATCATTGGAGATCGCCGCCAAATCAATGACCGCGTCAACGCCGTCCATATGCGCTGGGTCAAGCCGGCGGGTGTCTTCCTGCACTGGCTCGATCAAGGGATGCTGGGGCAGCAACTCACGCCCAAAAAAGAAGCGGTCCACGGCCCGCACCGCCATGCCCTCGGCGGCCAGCATCTCCACCAGGACAGTCCCGATATAGCCGCCCGCGCCTGTCACCAGCACTCGCCGCATGATCCGTCCCATTCCTCTTATGACCCGCACCGTCGGGCGCGACCCCTTGCCCGGCTTTATGCCACGCTCCATATAAATCAATTAGACAGTTTTACATCACGCTGTAGCGATGGTGCTGAGCTGACCCAAAGGAGCCATGCCATGGACCGCAATGACCTCTCTGATCGCTGGCAAAAGCTGCGCCAGCAGATTGAGGCGTCCTGGCAGGACCTCTCCTCTTCCGCACAGCAACGATGGGACAAGTTGTCAGAAGATGACATTGCCGAGATTGAAGGCCGCGTCGAAACGCTGATCGAAAAGATTCAGGAGCGCTACGGTGTCGCCCGCGAGGAGGCAGAACGCCAGGTGGATGATTGGGGCCACAAGGAAATCCCAGGCCTCGGCGTGCCCAGCGAAAAGCCCTCGCTGCGCTGGACCTTCATTTCTCTCGCCGTCACCATTGTGGCCGCCATCATCGCCTTTACGGGCCTTGCTGACCTGATCGAGCTGCTGGCGATGGTCCTGTTCTATGTGGGAGCATTGGCGACCGTGGTTTTCCTGGTGCTCGCGATCGCTCTGCCCAAAAAAGACGGCGGGGCGTGACGCCCTACAGCAGACCCATACCGGTGGCGGCGCGGTTCAGGTCCGCCTCGGCCATCTCTTGCACCAGTTCCTCGAAACTGATCGTGGGACGCCAATCCAGATCGGCGCGGGCTTGAGACGCGTCGCCGATGAGATATTCCACTTCGGCCGGGCGGAAGAAGGCGGGGTTGACCCGCACCACGACACGATCCAGCGTCCGGTCGATGGCATGGCGCTCCTGCCCCTCGCCCTCCCAGGCCAGATCAAAGCCCATGACCTCGGCGGCCACATTGACGAACGTCTCCACCGAATGGGATTGGCCCGTGGCAATGACGTAATCCTGCGCCGTGTCCTGCTGCACCATTTTGTGCATGGCCTCCACAAAGTCCCGCGCGTGCCCCCAGTCGCGCTTGGCGGCCAGATTGCCCAGCTCCAGACACTCCAACTGGCCATGGCGGATTAAGGCCAAACTTGCGGTGATCTTCCGGGTCACGAAGTCCCGCCCCCGCAACGGTGATTCATGATTAAAGAGAATCCCGGACGTGGCGTGCATGCCATAGGCTTCCCGGTAATTCCGAGTCATCCAGTGGGCATAAAGCTTGGCGATGCCATAAGGACTGCGTGGACAAAAGGGGGTCTTTTCGGTCTGCGGGCTCTCCACCACACGCCCGAACATTTCGGAAGTGGAGGCTTGGTAAAAGCGGATCTTGGGATTGATTTCGCGCACGGTCTCCAGCAACCGCGTCACCGCCAAGCCATCCACCTCCGTGGTGTAGAGGGGCTGGGTGAACGACACCCCCACATAGCTCTGGGCCGCAAGATTGTAGATTTCATCGGGGCGAACCACATTAATCGTGCGCAGGATATTGCCGTGTTCCAGCAATTCCAGCTCCACATACTCGATGTCTTCTTCGATCCCCAATTCCGTCAAACGCCAGGAACTGCGCGAGGATCCCCGCCGATGGGTCCCGTAAACCCTGTATCCCTGCGCCAGAAGCAGCTGTGCCAGATAGGCCGCATCTTGACCGAAAATACCCGTAATCAGAGCAGACTTCTGACTCATTCATTGTTCCACGCATTAGGCCTCGCGCCCCCCGCCCGGGCCGCCGAAGGCGCTGTGTCAAACCCATCTACAAAAGTCGGGCTTTTCTGACAGTCTGTCCAGATTTGTGCAAAGCTAATCCGCACTACCGACTCCACGCGAGCCCGTCTCGTGCCATATTGACCCCGCCGAATCGGGTAATCTGACACCGGGTTGCACTAGAGACTGTCGGAGTCACTCTGGTTTGAGGTGAAGACATGATGCCGTCTGTGGCACGCATCCTGGTCAACGATTACGCTGGCCATCCCTTCCAAATTCAATTGAGCCGGGAACTGGCCCGTCGCGGCTATGACGTGCGCCATACCTACTTCGCGGGCCTTAGCGGTCCACAAGGCCGGCTCGGCGCGGGCCATGATCACCCGGCCAACCTGACCATTGACGGGATCGATTTCGGTCACCCCCATGAAAAATACGCCTTCCTGAAACGCCGCTCGGACGAAGTGCGCTACGGCTCGACCATCGCCGAGATCATTCAGGATTGGCGCCCCAACGTTGTTATTTCTGCCAATATGCCCGTCGAAGCGCAAGCGGCGGCTCTTGCGGCCGCACAGCGCACGGGCAGCCGCTTCGTGTTCTGGCTTCAGGACATCTTATCCATCGCGGCCATGCAGATCCTGGGGCGCAAGCTGCCGGGGGTCGGACATTTGGTGGGCTGGTATTACCGCTATTTGGAGCAACGCAGCCTGTGCGACTCCGATGCGGTCGTGGCCATCTCAGAAGACTTTCTGCCGATTCTGCACGATTGGGGGGTGGAGCCCACCCGCGCCACAGTGATCCGCAACTGGTCGCCGGTGGACGATGTGCGGCCGGTGTCCAAGCAGAATGATTGGGCGCGCAATAACGGACTTGCGGACAAGTTCACCTTCCTCTACTCGGGCACGCTGGCGTTGAAGCAGGATCCGGGCGTATTGGCGGAGTTGGCGCGGGCGCTGAAACCGCGTGAGGATGTGGTCGTGGCCGTGGTCAGCCAAGGGCCGGGCCGGGATATGCTGGAGGCCGCCAAGCAAGAGGCGAACCTCCACAATCTGCGCCTGTTCGACTTCCAGCCCTTTGATGTGCTGCCAGATGTGCTGGGCGCGGGCGATGTGCTGGTGGCGAGCCTGGAGCGGGATGCGGGCGTGTTTTCCGTACCCTCCAAAGTGCTGACCTATCTCACGGCCGGACGACCGATCCTGTTGTCGGCGCCGGGCAGCAATCAGGCGGCGCGTTTGGTTACCGAAAGCGGGACCGGCCTGACAGCCGAACCGGGTGATCTGGGGGCGTTCGTGGAAGCGGCCCGGCGGCTTTTGTCCAATGCGCCGTTGCGCCGGCAAATGGCTGATGCGGCCGGGGCCTATGCCCGGGAGCATTTCGATATTGCCCGGATTACCGACCGGTTTGAGCAAATCATTGCCGGGCTCGGGACGGAACGAACACGGATGAAACAAGCCGCCTGACCCGTGCCAGTCAAGCACGGGCGGGCACGCAGAAAGAGGTGAGGCAGTCATGGGGTCGGCGTCGGGCAGAAGCAAAGCGGACGCGCAAGACCGGTCCGAGCCCGCCCGCGCGCGTTCGGCACCGGTGCTGTTTGGCCCGCAAAAGGCGGGCAAGACCGTCACCGCCGCTGCGCAAACAGACCATGACACGCCGCCCACCGCAGAGGTGGACCTGCGCCAGCTCATAGCGGCGCTATGGCGCCAGGGGCATTTCATCGTTGTGACGCCCCTGGTGCTGTTCGTGCTCGTGGTCACCTATCTGCACCTTGCAACGCCGCTCTACACGGTGACGCTGACGGTGACGGCGGTGGAGCGGGAGCAGCCCCTGTCCGGGGCGGCGGGGGCCGCCGGTGTGGCGGCGCTCGCGGGCATCGACCTGTCGGCCCTGTCCGGTGAGAGTGAGCATTTCGATCTCTATCTCGCCGGTCTGACCTCGCGGGCGGCGGCGCGGACCCTGTCACCTCAGCCCAATCTGCTGCCCCGTCTGTTCCCGGATGAATGGTCCGCCGAGCGGGGCTTGTGGGTGGAACCGTCCGGCCCGCTGACCCCGATCAAGGACACGATCAAGAGCGTGCTGGGCCTGCCCTATACGCCCTGGGCGCCGCCGGATGCGGAACGCCTGCACGAGTTTCTTGTCGAGGATATGGTGATTATCCGCGACCGCCTGAGCCCAGTGGTCACGATCCGGGTAGAACACGCCAACCCGCAGGCGGCGGAAGACTTGCTGAACGCTCTGCACCGGGCCGTTGATGACATGTTGCGGGCCCGCAGCCTGGAACGAGCCGAGCAGTACATTCAGTATCTGGATCGTCAACTCGCGGCCTCCAATATCGCCGACGTGCGTAGTGCTTTGATCCAGGCTCGAACCCAGCAGGAAAAGCACCGCATGGTGGCAAGTGCCGGGGGCTATTTTGCCGCCGAGCCATTCGATCCGCCCGCGCCGTCGCGGCGGCCGACGTCGCCCAAGGCAGTGTTGCTGTTGATCCTGGCCATTGTGGCGGGCGGCCTTCTGGGCGCGCTCTTCGCCATCACCGCCGATGTGTTGGGCTGGCGACCGTTGCAGCTTTGGCCACGGCGCGTGCGGACCCGGCGGGTCGCGCCGCCACGGGAGCGCCAGCCATGACGACCACCGCCCTCTCCCTCGCCACCATCCGCGACGCGGTGCTGGCTGATCTGCATACCGCACAAATTCTGGACGGACGGCGCATGCCCGCGCTGCGCGCAAACGGTGCGGTCCCGGAGCCGGTGGCGGGCCGAGTGAGTGTGGTGACCGTGTGCTACAACGCCGCCGCCACCATCGCCGGAACCTTGGATGCGGTTGCTGCCCAGACCTATCCGGATCTGGAGTATATTGTTATTGATGGGGCCTCCACCGACGGCACCCAAGACCTGCTGCGCGCCCGCGCGGGGGACATTGACCTGCTGGTTTCGGCCCCCGACAGCGGCATTGCCGAGGCCTTCAACAAAGGCCTGGCGCTCGCCTCTGGTGACTACATCGCCATTCTGAACGCAGATGATCTCTGGCCGCCGGAGCATCTGGGCCGCTCGGTTCAGGTGCTCATGGCCCGGCCCGAGGCGGCGTTCTCGCTCGGCGATCTGGTACGCTATGACGACACCACCGGCCATCACTTCGTGATGACGGGTGATCCCGATTGCATGGCGAAAATGCTGGTGTGGCCGCCGGAGTTCAATCATCCGACCATGGTGTGCCGCCGCTCTTTGTATGAAACGGTCGGCGGGTTCGATCATCATTACCGGGTGGTGATGGATTACGAATGGATGCTGCGGGCCGCCCGCGCCGGCGCCCAGGCCGCTTATAGCGACAGCATTCTGACCGTCATGCGCATGGGCGGGAATTGCGACCGCTTTGCCCGGCGCAGCTACGGCGAAATCCGCGATGCCATGATCGATTACGGGCGCGCGCCCCTGCCCGCCTATGCCGCGTGGGCTTGGCGGCGCGCCAAGCTCGAAGCCAAAAGCCTGCTTGCGGGTGTGGCCGGACCTGAGGCGGCGGAGCGCCTGCGCGGTGGCTTTAATCCCTATGTGGCGGCGAGCACGGACAATCCGCGTGTGGCGCAGGTCCTGGCCACGGTGGGGCTTGCGCCGTGACCGGGGCGGTGATGGCGCAGGACGCCGCGCCCGCCCGCATCGCGCCAGAAGCGGCCGTCATGGCCTTTGGCGGTCTTATCGCGCCGCTGGGCGTCTTCAACACCGTCTCTGTGGGATCCCTGCCCATTGATATGCTGTGGCTGATCGGCGGGTTCGCGCTGCTGTGGTCACGGGTGCCGCTGTCGGGTCTGCATCTGATCTTTATTGGACTGCTGACGATCCTGGTGGCCAAGGCGGGTTTGAGCGGCAATGTCTCCTACGCGGCGAAAATGCTGGCGGGTGTCGTGTTCCTCGGTGCGATGTGCGATGTGCGGAACCTGACGGCGTTTTTCAGCGGCTATCATGTGGGGCTGGTGCTGTCGCTGTGCTTTGCGGCCTATCAACTGCTCATCTGGGTGACTGGCGGCGATTTGTTCGAAACCGGCGCCTTAATCGATGTCACGCTGTGGAACGTCGCCGGATGGCATGCCAGTACGCCTGATCCATTCGGCCTGCCGCGGCTTTCGGGCCTCAGCTTTGAACCCGCCTATCTTGCCATCACCATGCTGGTGGCGCTGGTCTATGAACTCTTCGTGCGGCGTGAGCCGGTGCGCCCGTTGCTCGTGGCTATGCTGGTGCTTGGCATTCTGGTCGCCAATTCGCGGGTGGGATTTGTGTCGCTGTTGGCCGTGCTGTTATGTGCCGGGTTAGTGCAGCTGCGCGCCATCTGGCTGTTGCGGGGCTTTTTCGGAGCCGCGGCTCTGGCGCCTATCCTGCCGGTGTTCTTCGTCTATGCCATGCTGTTTGACTACGAAGTGTATCGCGACGTGATCGATATTTCGGTGTTCGCGCGGTACCTGCCCTTCGCGCTGTTTTACATGCTGGATCCGCTGAGCCAGATGGTCGGCGTGGTGGACTACCGCGCCTATATCTTGCAAACGCCCTTCTATGAGTTCTATGCCCAGCATTTCGTGGAACAAGGGATCGACCGAGACCCTAAAAGCCTGCTGGCCTCCAACCTGTTTCAATTCGGTATTATGGGCTCGCTGTTTCTTTATGGCGGTGTGTTGAGCATCTGCTGGGGCAATGCGCGGGCGTTGGCGGTCACGGCGCTCGGCAATCTGATCTTTTTCAATATCTACGCGTATTCCTGGCCCCTGTTCTGGGTGGTGCAGGGCATGGCGGTGATCCTGCTGACCCGGGCCGCGCGGAGGCCATCATGACGGCCCGCCTGGCCAATGCGGCCTGGGATGGCCCTCGGCCCGTGCCGCACCTCTCGGTGCTGGTGCCCTTCTACAATGCGGATGCGCGACCGATGGCGCGGGCGCTGCTGGCGCAGGCCGAAGCGGTGGCCGCGCCGGTGGAGATGATCTTTGCCGATG
Source organism: uncultured Alphaproteobacteria bacterium (assembly GCA_964625525.1). GTDB lineage: Bacteria > Pseudomonadota > Alphaproteobacteria > JAJFIK01 > JAJFIK01 > CAZVEE01. The sequence continues at coordinate 57,159 of CAZVEE010000004.1, forward strand.
ATGCCTCGCCCGACCCGTCTCATGGCGAGGCACTGGCCGCACTGTTTGCCGAGAGCCGCGTCCCCGCACAAATCATCCGGCCTGCCCATAATCTGGGGCGTGGAGGCGTGCGCAATCTCTTGGGCCGGGAGGCTGGTGCGGATGTGTTCTTGTTCATGGACTGCGACATGCTGCCTGACAACGACGCGTTCCTGGCGCGTTATCTGGCACTGATTGCGGCGGATGCGGGCGATGTGATCTATGGCGGGCGCAGCGTGGACCAAATCCCGACCCCGGCGCCTGCACACCGGCTGCACTGGGCTTTTACCAAGGCCCGCGAGCAGGTGCCGGCGACGCGGCGCAACGCAGCGCCGGCGTTTCATTTCATGTCTTCCAATTTCCTGGTGCGCCGGTCGGTGTTGGCGGCCTGTCCGTTCCATGACGGCTATGCGGGCTGGGGCTGGGAAGACGGAGAATGGGCCGCACGCGCCGGCGCGGCGTTTCGGCTCGTGCATGTGGACAATACGGCCACGCATCTGGGTCTTCTGGATGCGGCCACCTTGCTCGGCAAATATGATGAGTCCGTCGCCAATTTTTTGCTGACGGTGCGTATCCGGCCGGAGTTGGTGACGCCCTCGCCGCTCTATCGGATCACGTCCTGGTTGGCGTGGTTGCGGCTTGGTGGCGCAACGGCATCGCTTGCGCGCTGGCTCGTGCTGATGGAAGCCTGTCCCATGCGGCTGCGGATTGCGGGCTTGCTGTTCTACAAGGCGGGGATCTATGCCCGCGTCTTGCGCGAGGCCTTGGCGCGCAAGCCCGAAAATGCCAGCACCAGCGCGGGCACCAGATAGACCATTCCCACCCCGATGACCGTGCCCCACACGGCGCCGGCCGGGTCATCCCAAGCGCTCGTCAAAGCGATCTTGAGTGCCACGGCCATGGCGACGCCGATACCGTAGACCACGAATTGATGGCGGATAAAGCGTGCGGTGTTGAGAAGCGCGCTCACACTGTGGGCAAGCGCGTTCACACCGATCAACACCGCGATCCCGGCCATAACGCCGTCAGAAGGCACCATCTGCGGCCCAGCCCAGAGCGTGATGATCCAGGCACCGGCCCACAGGAAAAAGGTGCCCGCGAAGACCCCCGCCGCCAGCGCCGTCGCGAGCAGCAACAGCAGCGCCCGGCGGGCCCAAAGCGTATCACCGCGCGCCATGGCCTCGCTAAAGGCCGGCCAGAGGGGATAGCTGACCATCTCAATCACTTGCAGTAAATGGGCAAGCCGCTGGGCCACGGCAAAGGCGGCCACTGCGGACGCGCCCAGGACCTGGGCAATGATCAGATTGTCTGTGGCGGCCCCGCTCGCGATGAACAGGATCTGCATGCCGAGGAAATAGCCACTGACACGGGCGAGCGCGCCCATCTCGCGCCAATCGATGAGGCCCCATTCGGGGGCCAGATGCGGCGCGCGCAAGGCAAAGAAACTGATCCAGTTGAGAGTGGCGGCAAGCACCGGACCGCCACTGACCGCCACCACAAGCCACGGCAGCCCCCAATCCAATCGGATCACCAACACCAAGCCGACAATGGCAAAGGCGCTGCCAGCGGCCTGCCACAGATAGACACGCCACGTCTCTTGCAGACCGATCTGCACCCGCTGCACGACGCCCAGCGGTATTGTCAGCAGAAAGAGGGTCACGCCGAGCGCAGCGCTGATGCCGGCCTCCGAGCGGGCAAGCGGGCTGTCCACATTGAACAGGCCCGGCCAATCTACGAACGGAAAAGCCGCAAAGAACAGCGCCAACAGCGTCGCCGCCACACCGGCGAGCAGGTAAAATCCGCCGGACACGGCCCGTTTTAAAGCCGCCTCGTCACCCTCGCCATCCGCTTCGCTCACCGCATTCACAAGGCTGTTGCTCATGCCGAAATCGGCGAAGCTGAGCAGGAGCGCAGCCGCCGTAATGGTCATCCACATGCCATAGCGCTCCAGCCCCAGATAGTCGGGAGCCAGCGCCACGGAGATGACAATGGTCACCAACCCAGCCCCTTTGCCCACAAGCGCCGATAGCGCCGCGCGCCCGGCCAGCCGCCATCGCCGCCCGGCCCGGTCATCGCCGGTCGGGTTGAGAAGACTGGTCAGGCGGGTGCGCACTTGGTCGAGGCGGATCACAGGCGAGTCGGGTCCCTCGGGGTCTGATAAGCAGGAGCTCGTATGGGCTTGCACTCTGGCGGGTGGTTTTCTTGGCCCAGATTGCGGCGTCTGTCGATCCCGAGTTTCAACACCGGCATGCCACGGTATCCGGCGCACCGACACGCCTTCATCCCCAACTTTTCTTGCCAGGCCGCGTCAAATCAGCGATGATTTTCATCCGTGCGTGGGGGCGCTGAACCAGCATCATTTCACCAGATCGAAATACATATGTCACAGTTGAAAAGGCTCGTGCGGTCTGGATTGCTAAATCTTGATCTGTTTTCTTCCCGGATCAAGCATCATGACAGTATTGCCAACCTCATTGACCGCTTAAAACCCCGATATGACTCTGGGAATCTTATTCGTGTCGGTGGCGACGGCGACGGCGGTTATCTCGTGCCCGATTGCCTGGATGGAATCCAGGCGGTGTTCTCGCCTGGGGTCGATGACAAAATCAGCTTTGAGGCCGACTTGGCGGCGCGCGGTATCCGCGCCCATCTGTGCGATGCGTCCATCGACGCGGTGCCGCCTGGCCTGCCCGAGCACACCTTCGAGAAGCTGTTCCTGGGGCCGCAAGATGCGCCGGGGCATATGACGCTGGAAAGCTGGTTTCGCAAATATGTCGGCGCGGACGCGACTGGCGATTATCTGCTGCAAATGGATATTGAGGGTGCGGAGTATCCGGTGTTGCTCAGCACGCCGGACAGTATCTTGCGCCGCTTCCGCATCATTGTGGCGGAGTTCCACGCCCTTGATGAACTCTTCAACGGTTTCAGTTTCGCCATGATGGAGGCCGCGTTCAGCCGTCTGCTGGCTGGCTTTGACGTGGCACATTTGCACCCGAACAATGCGGGTCTGGTGATGCGCCATGGGGCGCTCGAAATCCCCTCGGTCATGGAAGTCACCTTTGTGCGCAAAGACTGGTCACTAGAGCCCATGCGCCCGCCCCAGTTCCCTCACCGTCTGGATCGTATCTGCGTGCCCGACCGGCCGGACATGACCCTGCCCGAGTGCTGGTGGCGGCGCTGATACCGCGGACTGCACAAGCGGCGCTCTTTTCAGTCGGCCATTGAGTCAGGCGTTAATTCGTGACCGCCGCCACCGAGGCCGCCGTGATGGCGATCTGGCTCGTCACCTGGACCGTGTCGCGGATGAAGTCCGAGAAGAAGAACGGCGTCACGTCATAGGGCACGACAATGACGCTGCCCGGCACGATGCGGGTGGAGCCGAAGCGCCAGAAACTATCCTTCACCCGTTCCGACGTGCCGTCGGGATAGATCACGAAGACACGGCCCTCATCGGCGAGATCATTGTAACTCCCGGCGAGGTTCACATAGTGGCGTGCTTTTTCGCCCGGGCGGAACTGGAACGACCCTGCATTCAGCACTTGCCCGGTCACGGTCACGGTCGAGGGGCGTGAGGGGATGTAAAGCGCGTCGCCGGGCTCCAGTTCCACATCCAGTTCTGGCTTCGCGGCGAGAATATCCGGGTCGATTTCTACGGCGATCCGGCCGATGGGCTCGGCGTCCCGCAGAGCCATCACCAAGCCTTGCAGGAATTGGAGTTGCTCGGCATTGAACTCACGGCGGCTGCTCTGCGAGACGATCAGGTTTTGCAGATCTTCCGCCTTGCGCACATTACTCTCGCGCTCCAGCCGCGCGACCGAGCGGCGGGAGAAAATCGCGCCATAGGGGAACGCCCCGTCGGTCAGGTTACCCGCGCGGGCGAGCAGCGAGGAGAGCTTCTCTCCCCGCACGATTTCATAGGACCCCGGGAAGCGCACCTCACCGAAAATGTTGACGCGGCCTTCGAAACGCTCGGAAAACACATCGCGCAGCACCACTGAATCTTGCGGCTGCACCGCGATGGCATCGAATGGCGTCTCATTGAGCGAAATCGTCCGGCGCAAGGTTTCAGAGCGCCCGCGCGCATTGTCGAAGGCGGTGGTCGTGATCTCGACGCCTGCAAGATCGGCGGTACGCTTCAAGCCGCCCGAGACGCCCACAAGACTGGCCAGCGCCGTATCCGGCGCGATGAGGTAATAGCCTGGCACCCGCACCGCACCGCGAATGGTGGCGATGTATTCCGTTAGGAACACGGTCGCGGCCCGCCGGTCCACCATAAGACCATCGGCGAGCGTATCGAGGTCGAGCGGCTCCGGTTGGCGCGCGTCAAACGGCTCGGTGAAACGGGGATCTTGGCTGAACCGGTCCATGCGCCGCTCGCCCATGCGGTCTTGCTCAAAGCGGTCGGGGGGAAAGGCGCGGCCGCGGGCCAGAGTGCGTTCCTGTTCCAACAGGCGCTGGCGATCGGCTTGCTGGGCCAGCAGAATGCGGCGCTGCTCCTCGGTCTGAAAGGAGCCGGCGGCAAGCGCCCCGGCGGCAATGGCGTCCTGGTTCAGCGGATCGGCGCTGCGCCCGGCGCTCTCCATGCCGATGCGCGAGGAAAGCGCATCCCCATCCTCGGCCCGGGTCAAGGCTCGGCGCTGTTCGGCGACGAAGAGATCGCGTTGGCGCTCCAGGCGCTCCAATTGCTCCGTGCGCGCTGCACTGCCCAGGCGCCGAGCCTCTTCAATACTGAAGACCCAAACAATATCGTCCTCGCGCATGGGGACCTGTGCCGCGCCCGTCATGACACGGGCGGGCGAAAAGGCCAGCAGCTCGCGGGTGAAACTGGACGGGTTCAGACGGCTGATAATGCCAAACTGGAGATAAGGCGCTTCGCGCAGGGCACTGGGCGAGCCCAGCAGATCACGCAGGGACCCGGACTGTCCCAGCGAAAACTCGCCAGCAAGGCGCGTATGCCCGCGCAAGGACACGCGGCCCACCGTGCGGTCAACCGCCGGCTGGACGAACAGAATGTCCCCGTCCTGGATCGTGGCGCCGTTAAGCCCACTGAGTTCTTCAAAGACGCGAATGCCGTCGGCGCGGGTGCGCTGCACGACAAAGCGATACGCCCCCCGCACTTCCACCCCGCCGGCCAGGCGCACTAGATCATCCGCCCCCATCACGCGGCCGCCGCTCAATTCGTATATGCCGGGCCGGCGCACGGTGCCCACCGCCGCCACCGTGCGCCCGAGCGCGGGCACGACAATGCGGTCACCTTCTTGCAGGTGGAACGCGGGTTCACCGGGCGTGCCCGCGAGCAAGCTATAGAGATCCACTTCAAGCGCGCGGCCACCGCGCATCACACGGATGGTCCGCAAGGATCCGGTTTTCTTGATACCGCCCGCCAGGATCAGGGCGTCCACCGGCGTTGACAACCCGGTCAAGGTGAAGGCGCCGGGATAGGCCACTTCGCCTGCCACCAGCACACTGACCTGGCGGATCTCGCCCAGCGACACGAAGACCGACGTCCCGATAAAGGCGCGCGAGATCGCCGCTTCCATATCGGCGCGGAACGCTCCCACGCTGCGCCCGGCCGCGGGTACCGGCTCCAGGCGTGGCAGGATGATCTGGCCGTTGCGGTCGATGCGCTGGCGGTACTGCTGGTTTTCCTGGCCGCGAATGGTGACGATGACCTCGTCCCCCTGCCCCAGCACGTAAGAGTCCTGGATGGCGCCCGTTTGGCGCAGCACCACCGCATCCTGATTGGCGAATGTGGCATAGCCGAACTGGCGCACCCGCTCGCCGGCGCGCTCGGAAAACAGCTCTTCAACCCGCGAGGGTCCCGTTTCCAAGGGCTGACGGCCCTGGCGCGGGCGCAGCACTTGCTCGCTCGCCTCCAGACCAGAATGGTCCCCGCGACCGCGCAGTTGCTGGCGCAGGCTCTCAGGATCAAGGCCCTGCAGACGGTCGAAATCCTCCAGCGATTGCGCCTGGACGGGTGCCGCGACCAGCAGAGGCAGCAGCATCAAGACCGCAAAGAGGAGACTGTGTGCCGGGAAACGCGCCATGGGCAAGCGGAATACTCGTTACCGCCGGTGTGGTCTACCGGCTCCGCCTGCACTGTGTCGGTTGATGCGGCGTGTTGCAACCGCCTCCGGTTGGCTACCCCTCTCTTGCCGGGCGCAGCACATCGACGGTCAAGGCTGGAATAGCCGGATGCAAGTGCTGGCGCGAGCGCCAGACCCGCCCTGTGTCCGCATCGACCCAATAGGTGTTGGTGAAGCGCCAATGGATGCGCCTGGCCTTGCAGCGTTCGGTAACGCGCAGCAGGTCACGCTCGATCCCGAGAATGGTGATGGTGTCCGTGCCCCGGGGCCGCAGCGTGCACCTCACGCGCTGATCAAAAATGCGATTTTCGGTGAGATCGATCAGGCGCACCGTCTCCATCGGACCGGTGAGCCGGTGCAAGCGGCCGTCCACCGGATCGGGTTCGGGAAAGCGGCTGGCGCTGAGATTGGCGGGCAGACCCGCCGTGCTCACCACCCGCCCACCCCGTGTCACCAGCACATAAGGATCGGCCGTGACCCAACGGTGATCCCGGCCTTGCACAGACTCCAGCGCCACGATGGTGCGGGCCTGTCGGCCAAAGGCGATGCCCAAAGTGGCAAAGGGAATGGCGCGGACATCTGCACGGCCATAGGTGGTTTCGGGCGGAGCAATAATGCCCTCCCACAGATAACGACCAAAGAGCAGCGCCCCGTCATTCGACGCGCACCCGGTCAGCAGGAGCAGCGCCAGCAGCGCCGCAACCCTACTCGGTAAAACCTTCCCAGTTGCGTTCGATCTCATGGGGCGTCTCATCCAGAGTAGCGCGGTACAGCGTCGTGCTGCCGTTCAGCCGCTGGCCGCCGTCACGGGTCAGGGGCCGCAGATCAATGCCGTAAGTCCGCTTGGTGGCAAAGGGCGTGAACCAACCGAAGGGAATGCGCACGGTCAGACCTTTGTCGAAGCTGCCCTCGCCGAATTCATCAAAGGGCACGTCCGTGAAGGTGGCGAAAGCGCCGATTTCCACGCCCGTGTCGAAGCGGCGGCTGAGTTCAAACGTGGCGCCGTAGTCGCGGGCCAGATAGCGGCCCGCGTGCACCGCGAGGCTCAGATCGTGATACGGCAGCTCATAATAAACACTCGCATGGCCCGTCAGGGTGCGGTAGTCGCGCAGGCCCAAAAGCTTGTCGAACGCGCGCTGCTGCACGGCGAAGAGATTGGCCCCCACGGCCCAGCGGCGGTTGAAGGGCCGATAGAGGACCTCGCCGCCAACGCCGGAAAACATCTCCTCCAGAATGCCGGCACGGGCGCGGGCGAATGTCTGCTCGCCCAGACGGAACGTATAGTTCAGCGCCAGCGTATCGATCCCGGTCTCACCTTGCCGCAGATACTCGGCAAAGTCGGAGCGCACCCGCGGCAATTGGCTGTCGGAGGTGCGGGCGATCTCATCGAAATTATTGATCAGATTGATGCCCACGGAGGTATTGAGCGACAGCCCTCGGGTGAGCGCGATACCCAGATTAAGGCGCAGCAGCACCTGGTAGCGAAATGGATCGTCCGGATCGAACAGACTTTGGCGGAACTCCGGCGCGATCCCATACCCGAAAGAGGGAAACTCCCCACGGGGGGTCCACTGGGCATGGCCAGGCCCGTTCGGTGCCGGCTCGAAATCAATGGCGGCGAGGATTTCCTCGGCACTGCCACCGGCCAGCAGAATGCGCTCCAACTCGCCGCGCGGCACCGTGGCCATGGTCACCGGCAGACGCCCTGAGACCATGACGAGTTCATAGACTTGGACATCCTCGGGGCCGTAAGCGGTCAGCACCCGGACCATACGCCCCAGCGCTTCGGCTTGCCGGTCATAACGACGATTGTGGAACCAGACCCGCAAGACAGACCCACGCCGATCGATCCCCTGGACCGAGAGGTAAAGGCGCCCTGCCTCCCGCCGGATCGTCTCAAATTGCGCCTCCGGGAGCGTCGTGGGGGGCACGGTCTGAAGGGGCTCGGCGGGCTCGGGCACCGGGTCGCGGTCCGCCAGGCGTTGCGGCAGGTCTGCACAGCCCGGATTGCCCTTGGCGCGTTCCAGACACAGCCGTGCCAATGGCAAGCGCAGGCGATCGGGGGCATGCTCGCGGCTCACCACAAGAGAGCCAGGCTGATCATCGCTCAGACGAGCGGGGGCGCGTAAGGGATCGTGGTGCGCGCGCGGCGGGCTCGTGTAGACAGTCTGGCTCGCAAAGCGCTCGACACGGGTTTCATCCGTGGCGGTGCGGCGTGCGTCAGCCGGGCGGACCACGAAATCAGGCGGCGGATCGTCAAAGCGGGGCAAGCGCACCCGCTGGCGCGGATCAGCTTTGAACGCAAAGCGAAAGCCGAGCGTATTGCCGTAGAGGTAATGGGTCCCGATCTCGAGCCCGTCAAACGGCTCATAGGTCAGGCCCACATTGACCGGCGAACGCACGTCATACTGCACCAGAGGCGCGGCTCGTTCGGCCGTGTACGCATCACTGGAGTACTCCAGTTGCAGTTTTAGACCATCAAGCAGCTTGAGCGGCGGGGAATACTCAAGGCCACCGAAAAAGCCCATATCCTCGCCACTGAAAAAGGAGCCCACATCGAACTGGCCCGTGTCTTCAAGCCCCCGGCTCTGCCGTGTGGAAAAGCGGTCCGACAGGCGCGCCAGCGGATTATTGATGGTGGCCGAGCCGCCATAGCGGCCCCAGCCCATCCCCACTGTCGCGTCCACATTGCCAAGGCGTTTGGAGGCGACGACATACTCGCCCCCATAAACGCCGGTGCCGATAAGATCGTTGATGCCCACGGCCACGGCCGGGCGATAGCGGCTTTCCGTGATCAAACGTACTTTCAGCCCGAAGCTGCGGTCATAGAAGTTGGGCTGTCCTTCCAGAAAGCCGTTGATATGGGCATAGCGGAAGGACCCCTCCAGCCAGGGCGTGACCTGAAAGGTGAAGGCGGCGCGCTGGTCCGGCTGCTTGCCGGATGCGGACAACGCAAAATTGCCGTCCTCCAGAAAGCGCGCCGACGGCATTTCAATGAGGCCGGCGGTGCCCTGATAGGTGAGCGAGGGATACCAGGCATTGGGTTCGGTGAGATCACCACCCGGCCCCTGCACTTGCCCGCCACTAGGGGTTTGAGCCCGCCCCTCCGGCGCCCATAAGGCCAGGCTGATCAGGCCCAAAACAAAAACAACGGCGCGGCGCGAACTCATAACCCAGACTGAACCGGTACTCGTGACAGGATCGGATGGTGCCGCAGCTTACAGGGGCACAACGGTCAGGGACATGCCTCTCATGAGGGGGCGCGCCTGCCCCACCGCCCGACAGCAAAACGGCCGGTCCCGCGGGGCCGGCCGTTGCAAATCCAAGGGGACCAGAAAGGCTTAGTTCGTGCCGGTCGTGCTGGTCGTCGTCGTGGGCGGCGTCCCGCTGTCGCCGTCATCGTCGTCTTCGTTGTCGCTGTCATTGGCGGCCAGCAAGCCCACACCCGTGGCGAACACGGTGGTCAACGAGGCGATCAACACGGTCTTGGCCGTGGAGCTCATTTGCAGCGCGTCCTGGCCACCGGCACCGCCTGGCTCCAGGAAATCTTCGGCGGCTGCATCGGCACGCGCCGCGTCGGCTTCGGCCGCCAGTGCAGCGGCAGGGGTCAGCGCGATCGCGGCCGCAGCGGCCAAGGCGGTCATGGTCTTGCGCATGGATCAGTCCTCACAACTCTACGATGTCCCGGTTGATGATCACGGGACTCGGGGCGACATCGCTCCCCCAACGCTCTCCGTGCTAAACAAGGTTTGCCCGGGATGCAATGCGTATTACGGACAGGATCGCGTGAACCGGTCGCGCCGGCCCCTTATTCGGCCGTCGAAACGGTAAAGGGCCGGAAGGAAAACACCTCGCGCGCGGACGGATCCACGGTCACTTCGATGGCGCCCAGGTCCGGCGGACCGAACACTTCCAACCGCGTCAGATTTTCAAGCAAGGTCCCTTCATGGGTGACCGGCTTGTCGATCTTAAAGCTGTGTGTGTCGCCATGGACCACCAGAACGGGTTTGCCAAAAGCGGCTGCCCGCTCAATCAAGGCGGCACGGAACCGGTCGAAGCCAGTGGGCTGCCACCACTGGGCGTCCCATTGCGGATTGGCGTGGAAAAACAGGACCAGCGCTGGGGCCTGTTCTGCCTCGGCCGCCTCAAAGGCCTGGGCGAGCCAGCGCAGATTGGCGTCGTCCCGATGGAAATGCTCCGCCGCGGCGGCCCGGTCCTGGCGCAGATTGTTGTTGCTGCCGACCAGGTGCAGATTGGCAAAGACAATCCCATTGCGAGTCCAGCGGGCATTCTCGATGAACTCGCGCGAGCCTTCGGGCGCCTCGGTCACCGGATACTGTTGCACCAGCGGCATGGGATCTTCGCCCAGGCTCTGTCCCACCTTGAAGAAAATGCGGCGCAAGGCGTCGAGCCGCTCCGCCGGATCGGCCGCGCCGAAGGACTCCATGTGACAGTCGGTCCACTCATTGTCGCCAGGCATGTAGACCAGCGGCGAGTCGACGCCTGAGAAGAGTTCCAGGGTTTCGAAAAAGAAGGCGTCAGAGCACTCACCGCCACTTTTGATGTCACCGATATGCACGGTGAAGGCCGGATCAAGGGCGTTGATCCGGGTGATGAGCGTGCGCACGCGGGCCACACCCTCCGGGCTTGTGTCCTGGGTGTCGCCGAAAACGGCAAAGCGCAACGGGCCAGTCTCGGTCGGCCCAGTCTCAGTCGGCCCAGTCTCAGTCGGGCCAGTCTCAGTCGGGCCAGTCTCAGTCGGCACGGCGCTCTCTTCGCCCCCGACTTGTGCAGCCATTTCAGCAGCCATGGTGTGGACAGGCGTCGCGCCATCGGGCGCCATCGGCGTTTCAGTCTGCATCGGCTCGCCCGAAGCCGGCTCGGCGAAGACCGGAGCCGCAGTGACGCCCGTGAAAACGAGCGCGCTAAAAACACTGCACGCGCAGAAACGAATGACTTTTGCAATTCCGTTCATGTCGTACCCCTTCCTTGCCGGCGCAGTGTCTGAAACTCTGTCTGCGACGTAAATGGGCGAGCCTGTAACATTGGCCACGACGCACGCTGTAACCGGCAAATATTACTGTCTTTTCAGAGTGCAAGAGCGAATCCGCTGCCGTGCAGCGGGTGCTGTGCGCGCTGTTACAGACTGCACCAGGGGGCCTTAAAAAAGCGGCCGCGCGGAGGCTCCGCGCGGCCGAAGAAAGGCTGTTTGAACTGACGAGCGGTCAGTACTGGACGCTGACTTTCGCGCCGTAGAAGCGCGGTGGACCGGCGATAAAGGTCGGCACGCCGAAGGCCCCGCCCGTATTGCCAGCGTCGATGATGAACTCCTCGTCCAGTAGGTTTTCCGCATAAACCTCGATGGCGAAATCCCGATTGGCGGACCGATAGCCCGCCCGCACATTGACGAGGCCATAGGCTTCCTGGCTTTGCGCCGGGATGGTGTAGAACGGCTGACCCGGGTCAGCGGGATCGAAAACGCGGACTTCTTCCGCGTTGTCGTCCTCAAAGAACACTTCCGACTGCCAGGTGTAGGTTGGCGTGATGTACACCGAGCCGAGCCCCTCGCGCTCATACTCGTAGGTCATGCCCACCGAGAAGGAATGATCGGGGCTCAGACGGAACTGGTTGCCACCGAAGATCAGCGGGTTGCCATCATCGTCTTCATCATCGAAGCGGCCCCGGTTGAAGCCATACGTCGCGAAAATATCGAGATTGGCCAATGGCGAGGCCACCACCTGCATCTCAAACCCGATGCTGTCGGCAGTGCCCGCATTGATGGTCTCGGTCAGGCCCGTGGTGGCGTCCACGATGGAGGTCTGGAAGTTCTCATAGTCGTAGTAGTAGACCGAGCCTTCCGCTTGCAAGCGGCCACCGAAGAAGAGGCCCTTGGCGCCGACTTCGTAGCTGTCCACGATCTCCGCTGGGATTTCCTGAAAGCCCAGGAAGAACGGACCGGCCACTTCCGTCTCGATCACTTCCGGGCGCCGGCCGCGGGCGTAAGACGCGTAGACATTCAGGTCATCCTCAATCCGGTACTGCGCCACGACGCGCCAGACAAAGTCATCAAATGTCTGTTCGCCCGAGGAGACTTTGCTGTTGTTTGTGTCTGCAACCAGAATCGGCGCGGCCGGAATACCGCCGGTGAGCACGCCCGCCTGCCCGATCACACTCGGACCATTCAACACGCCGCCGGAATACAGCGTCTCTTTCTCGTCGCGCGACCAGCGCAGACCACCGGTGAGCGACAGGCGCTCGGTGACATCCACGGTGATCTCGCCGAAAATGTCATAGGACGTGTTGTCGGCGAAATTGCTGAACTGCTCCAGGTGGAACGGCTTGAAGCCCGGGAACGCCGCGTCGAGGATCGGGTTCAACACCTCCGGACGGCCCGTCAGGAACGCCTCTGCCAGCGCGCGGTCCCCTGCGAACAATTCCGTGTTGGCCGGCAGGCCCACCGCGCCCGCGACGGCGGCGTTCTGGCCCGTGGCCGCAAGCGAGGAAAACAGCGCCAGCGTCGCCCGCTCGTCATAGCCGAGCGGCACCCGCTGCTCGCCCTCTTCTAGGAAGACATTGCCGCCGATAAAGCCGCGCACTCGCCCGCCTGCGTCATAGTTCAGGCGCAGCTCTTCAGAGACCTGATTGCCGCTGGCTTCCTCGGAGAAGATCAGGATGTTAAACGCCGTGCCGTCCGGATCAAAAATTTCCTCGGAGTTGAACTGGCGATAGGCGGCGATGTTGGTCAGGCTCCAGGCATCGGTGATGTCCCAGGTCACCTGCGTGGTCACGCCCCAGACTGTCCGGTCCGTACCCAGTTCCGCATTGCTCTGAAAGCCGCCGAACTCGTTCAGCGAGGCGAAATCGTTCGGGTTGGTGTTTCCGCGTTCGGCCGGAATCACGCCGCTCTTGAAAGAGGTGCCCGGAGGGGTGTCCTGCTGCCAGGAGCCGATCACGTCCACCCGCACGGTCTCAATGGGGTCCCAGCGCAGGCTGGCGCGCACGGCAGCCGTTTCGGTGCCGTTCAGATCGTCGCCCGCATTGTTCTCGATATAGCCTTCACGGCTGGAATAGACGCCCGCCACGCGCACGGCCAACGTGTCATCCACGATCGGCGCATTGACGGCACCTTCGATGAGGTTTTCATCGAAATTGCCGAAGGTGTAGGCGCCTTCGACGCTGTAATCATATTCCGGCTTGCGGCTGATGACGGCGACCGCGCCGATCTGGGCGGAGCGGCCGAACAGGGTGCCTTGCGGGCCCTTCAGAACCTCGACCCGGTCGATGTCGAAGAGCTGCACGATAGAGCCGCGAGAACGGGAGATGGAAACGCCGTCCTGGAACACGGAGACGCGCGGCTCGATATTGGCCGCGCCGCTGTCGGAGGTGATACCGCGGATCACAAAGCCGGGATTGTTGACGCTTTGCTCTTGAACCACGAGGCCTGGCACGAACGCGGCGAGCTGATCAAACTCTTCAATGCCCAGATCGTTCAACACCTGGCCCGAATAGGCCGTGATGTTGATGGGCACGTCGAGCACGTCTTCCTCGCGCTTTTGCGCGGTCACGACAATCACTTCCTGGCTGCGCAGGACCGGCGTGTCGCCGTCTTGGGCAAGGGCCGCCGGCGCCACCAGGGCGCTTCCGGCGAGCAACCCGGCACTCAGCGCACGCAGCCCCATCCGGCGCGCCATTTCACTCGATACGACCATAGACCTAATCCCCACACCACTGATCGGCCCCACCCCGGGCCGCCGCGCCACCTTGCGCGAGAGTGTGCCTGAACGGCACGGATTTGTCTGCCCCTTCGGACAGGGCTTTCGCAGCGCACAATGGCTACTTTCCACGACCGGCGGACGACAACGGCCTGACACTTCCGTGACAGTGCTTTTGGCGGGATTCACGCGTTTGGGGCGGGAGATGGCGCTGGGTTCTCGCCTGTAACGATGGCACACTATTGCTCTCGCGAGTCTGAGGGGATGCGGTCATGGATGCCATCACAGCCGTCGGTGACAACGACACGAGCACGGATTGGGAACTGAAGCCGGAACTTCATGAAGCGCGTTTGCCCGAGGACGCCGCATCGCTCAAGGCGGTGCTGCGCTCGGCGCTGGCGCTTGATTTCATTCGCCGCTTCAACGATGCGGATCAGAAAGCCATTCGCGCCCAAGCCGCCTATTTCCGCTATGGCCGGTGGGAGGTTCTGGCGGTGACCACGGCGATTCTGCTGGGGGCGTTCCTGCTGCTGCTGCCGGATCCGGAAACCCTGGCGGGCGCCGATCCAAAAACCTCGCCGCTATGGCGGGCTTTCTTCGCCGCCTATGGAACGCCGATCCTGGAAGGGCTTTTCTGGGCCCAGGTCGGGGCTGTGGCTGTCGCGGCCATGGCGACGGCGGTGATGCGCGCGCAGGTGCCCTATAAGGAGTGGATGGCTCAGCGGACCCGGGCCGAGACTGCTCGCTTGGAGTACTTCGCTTACATTTGCAATCCGGCGCGGGCAAAAGAGACGGCGGGCACGGGCGGTTTGCCGCTCTTACCGCTTCAACTGGAGTATTTCCGCCGCTATCAGCTCGATGTGCAGCTCAACTACTACGCAGGGCGGGGTGAGCAGCACCGGAAGGCGGCGGCGCGGTTTCTGACGCGCGGCGCCCTGGCGGCGGGTGCGGCCGCTTTGGCCGCTACCCTGCTTCCGAACTTGATCGCCCAGACCGAGTTGTTCTCCGAAACCCGGATCGCGGCGTTTCTGCTCATTGCGGGACCGGTGCTCTACAACGCACAGGAAAATCTGAAGCTGCTGCACGAGGACCAGCGCAATGCCTTGCGCTACGCCAACACGGCCGATCAGTTGAACAGTGTGAAGGCCCGTGCATTGGGGCCGGCCCGGGAGGCGGCCGCGGCGGGTCATCCGGAGCCTGTGTCCGCGCTGGTGGCGGAAGTCAACGGGATGGTCAGCCAGGAACACGCCCAGTGGACCTCGGCGCGGGAAATGCGGATGGACACATAAGGCGCCTAGGCGGTGTCCATCATCACTTTGCGGCCCTGGCGGCCGGTCTGGCCAGACCGGCTTGTCGCCTGGGCACAGCCAATGGCGAGTAAGACCGCGAAAAGCACGGCCACAGCAGGGATCTCAAAGCTGAACTCAACCACGGTGTGGCTGGCAGCGACGCCAGCCGCCGCCAGCCCGGCCACAGAGAAGACCATGTCGCGGCGGCGCTCAATGACACCGCGCAGACAGACCCACGCCAAAAACCCAAGGCCCGCCAGATAAGCAAGCGCGCCGGGCAGCCCAAGCCCGACAGCCAATTCCAGATACTCGTTATGCGCCCGCCGCGCGAGCCGGCCCGGCTCCACTTCCACGGCATACATGGGATAAAGGTCCTGAAAGCTGCCGAGCCCCGTGCCAAGCCAGGGTGCGTCCCGGATCATGCTCAGGGCTGCTTCCCAGAGTAACGGCCGCGCCGCCACGGACGGCGCGATATCTTCCAGGCGGGTGCGCAATGTGCCACCGGCGATCTCCACCACCACCACCGCCATGATCACCATTCCCAGCGCCACGGCGGCCCCGCGCCAGGATCGCCCGTCGGTCTGGGAGCCAGAGGGTTTGAGGGCAAAGGCCAGACCGACAACGCTCAAACCCGCAAGCGCCGCCAACGCACCGCCGCGCGACGCTGTCAACACAATCGCGCCCAGAAGCAGCAGCACGCCCACCAGCCGCACGGCCCCAAGGCCGGTGAAAAACGCGAGCAGCTGGCCGAGCCGCGCCTGGCCTTCTTCGCTGACTTTCAGGTTTCTCAGATCATGGGCAAAAAGCGCCGCGGCGGCGGCAAGCCCAAGACCCAAATAGGTCGCGAAATGGCTTGGATTGACGAAGGGGCCGGTGAAACGATAGGGACGCGGCATTTCGTAAGTGGGCAGATAAAGCACATGCGCCAGCCCGAACAGCCGGAGGCCCAACCCATAAAGCGCATAGGCACAGCTAATGACGACCACTGCGCCCAAAAGCCGGCGCGCATATGTCCGATCACCGGCGACCCAAAATGCCGCGAGAAAGACGACCCCGTAAGCCACCATCATCAACGCTTCAAAGCGCGCCCGTTCCGGATTGACAGCGATGGCGCCCGCCACCGGCCCGTCCAAAGCCTCGCCCGCCAGCATCCAGGCGGGATGGTGCCAGGCTTCCGGCATAAAGGACACGGTTTGTAGAAAGGCCCAGCCGAGCGCCAGACTGCCCAGCGCGAGCCCCGGCAAGACACGTCCATAGGCCAATTCATCGCCGTTGGAACGGGCGAGCCCAAGCCCTGTGAGCAGCACCAGAACGCCGACCGCCACCTGCAATGCCGCCATGGCCCATGCGCGATTGCCGCCAAGCGGCATGGGCAACACCGCCAGGAGCACAACCAGACCAACAAAAACGAGCGCCCGAAACACCTGCGCGGCGGCCTCCACTTGGGAAAGAGTTCCCCTGCACCCGACTCAGCGGCGCAACCCGCTGATCATGGCACAAATCCGCGCCACGTCCTCATCGCGCAGTTGCGATCCGGACGGCAGACACAAACCTCGGGCAAAGAAGTCTTCGCACACCGCGCCCCCCACCATGCGGGCTTGTTCAAAGACAGGCTGCATGTGCATGGGCTTCCAAACCGGCCGAGCCTCAATGTTTTCCGCTTCAAGCGCCAGGCGGATGGCTTCTGGGCCAACGCCGAAGGCCGCCTCATCCACCAGCATCACTGTCAGCCAGCGCGTATGGCGGCCATAGTCGGCCTCGGGCATGAAGGTGATACCGGGGAGATTGCCAAGGTGTTCCGTATAGCGGTTAAAGATCGCCCGTCGGCGGTCCACCCGATCCTTCAGGCTTTCCAATTGACCCAAGCCGATGGCGGCCACAATATTGCTCATACGGTAGTTGTAACCCACTTCCGTATGCTCGTAATGGGGCACGGGCTGACGCGCGGCCTGGGACAGATAGCGCGCCCGCTCAATCAGCGCCGCGTCGTCCGAGGCCAGCATGCCACCACCGGATGAGGTGATGATCTTGTTACCGTTGAATGAGGCCGCCGCCGCCCACGCGCCCTTGCCGGCATGGCGGTCCTTGTAACGGGTGCCCATGCCTTCCGCGGCATCGGCGAGCACGGGCACCTCATAGCGGTCGCAGATCGCCACGAGACGGTCGAGATCGCAGGACTGGCCGTAGAGATCCGTCGGGATCACCGCCTTGGGCAGGCGCCCGCGCGCGGCATCGGTCTCCAGCGCTTCGGCCAGCAGCTCCGGGTCGAGGGTCCAGGTCTGCGGGTCGCAATCAAAGAACACCGGCTCGGCGCGCTCATAGCTGACCGCCGCGACGCTGCCGATGAAGGTCAGGCTCGCGGCATAGACCGTATCGCCGGGTTGGACGTCCAGATAGCGCAGCGCCAAATGCAACGCCGCCGTCCCTGAGGACAACGCCACCGCATGGGCAAATCCGGTTTCGGCGCAAAACGCCTCTTCGAAAGCCTTCAACATCGGGCCGGCGGGGGCGACGAAATTACTCTCAAAGGCTTGCTGCACCAAGTCCAGTTCACGACCGGACATGTGGGGCGGCGACAGAAAAATGCGACCAGTCATAAGGGGGGCTCCTACTGCATGAAGGGGGCTTGGCGAGGTGACGAGCGCACGCAGCCCCAACGATAGGTCGTGCGCTTACAAACAAGTCGGTCCAGTCGATGTCCTAAGCGAGATAAGCCTCGCCCCGCGCGCGCGATCGCACCGGTTTGGCGGGAACCCCATAGGCGATTTGATTGCTGGGCAGATCTTTATTGACGTAACTGTGTGCGCCCACAACGCAGTCATCCCCAATTCTGATGCCGTGCTTCACCGTCGCATTGATCGAAATCGCCGATCGCAGACCAATCTCGACAGTCCCTCCAGTGACCGCCGCCGGTGCCAGGGACGAGAAGTCCCGCATAACGCAGTCATGATCAAGGGATGAGCGGGTATTGATCAGACAAAACATGCCAACCGTCGAATTGGGACCAACGACGGCACCAGGCATGATGATCGTGCCCTGCCCGATCGTGGTGACGTAAG
>CAZVEE010000005.1:0-74997 GCA_964625525.1 uncultured Alphaproteobacteria bacterium
CAAACCAAAGACCGAGAGCCGTTTCAATGATCTGGTTTTCATTGAAACGGCTCTAAGCGGCTGGTTCCCGCATTTGCGCAGGCTTAGGTCAAGGCTGAGCCGGTTGCCCCACCGCGACGGCCCATGGTCGCGCGCGCCGTGGCAAACGAAACGCCCCGCCTGACACAGATGGTCAGGCGGGGCGTTGCGTCACAAAACTGTGAGACCGCTTAGATCGAGCCGAGCATCCAGCGCCAGCACTCGCCCAGCTCGCCCACACCGTGGCGACCGAGGCAGAACGCCTCTTCATGGGGGAAACGGACCGCCGCCACGCACTGGTTCATATTCAGTTTCGAGAAGGTCACGCAGCGCTTCATGCCGCGTTCCGTGGTCAGTGTGCGGGTCGCAACCAGGTCATCACCGTGCACCGCGTCGAGGCTGATTCGCGCGGCCAGCACCAGCACCTGATCGATCACCGGGCGTGCCCGCTCCGGCGTCGAATGCGGCGCATAAAGGCCTCTGCGATCATAGCGGGAGACAAGCTCGGCCGGTGTTGAGGCGGTGACGCGGCTCGGCGGCTCGATTCCCGCACGCTGATACTGCAGCTCGTTCGCCCGATCGACGACCAGCTCCTTGGTGGCTGCCATCTGGGCGGTCATGTCGTTGACCGCGTCTTGCACGATGCTGACGGCCGTGTCCACGCGCGCCGTGTTGCGCAGGTAGGACGGGTCCTGATCGAGCCGCGTCAGCAGCGCGTCCCGGCCCATATCGTCCGCCAGTGTGGTGATTTGGCCGGCAAAGCGCGTGTCATTGGCCACCAGCATCGCATGGTGCACGAACCAGCCTTCCACAATCGCGGCCGGATCATACCGGGCGATGAGCGAGCGGGAGCGGGTGACATCATCCATGCTGCGGAAGCTCATGGAGGTGAAGGTCTCCATATCCCGCACCACGGAGCGGTAGCTGGCGGCGAGATCGCCGAGGCTTGACGGCGCGGTCTGCCGGTTCACGGTGCCGGCTTCGGTACCCAGCGAGACAAACAGCACCGCAAGCGCACCGGCCGCGGCACCCAGTCCGGCAAGGCGGCTGGACCGGCGTAGGGTCGACTCAGTCTTTGGGGAGTGGGCGGCATGCGATTTTTGCGCACCCGACGCGTCAGACGCGCGAGACATAAACAAACGGAACATAACCAGTGGCCTCTCTAGTCGGTAGTCAATACGCGAGACTGCCGCATGCCAGGACGGCGACCCTTCGTCGGGAGGCATCGACGACCGTCACCATAACGGCTTCGCGAATCGATGCCTAGCCGCAAGGCACGTTACATCTCAGAAAAAGCTGTGGGGTTTCCGCGCCCCGCGGCAGGTGCCGCATGACAGCGCTGCCATCTTGGTAAAGACGGACTGCTTTTGTTCAAGGTTCATTAAGGGTCTCGGGCTACTCCGGGTCATGAAGGGGCACAGTGTGGTTTGCGGTGCACCCGGCCGCGAGAGACGCGCCGGTGCAACCAAGTGGGTTTGCTCTTGAGACGGATCGCCCTCGCCATTGAGCAGCGGATGCAAGACGACCCGGACGCGCGCCTCGCGTTTCGCGTGCTGGCGCTTGGCCATTTGGCCATGGGCGCGGTTACGGCGGTGCCGGCGCTCGCGGTGGCCACGGCGTGGGACACCGCGCTGGTGACACTAGTGCTCGCGCTCGGCTGGACGCTGACCTGGGCTTTACCGCCGGTATTGGCGGCCTGGACGGGCGATTTGGTGCGCTCGCGCTGGGCGGGTCTTGGATTGAGCATTGGGTTGCTCACCGGGCTGACGGCTTTGTCCGGCAGCCTGATCAGTGTGCCGGGTCTTTTGTTCGTATCCGTTCCTTTACTGGCGGCGGTTCAGGGGCATCGGCTGATGACGTGGGCCTCTGTGGTATTGACGGGGCTTGCCGTCACCATGTTGCTGCTGGTGTTAAGCCCCGGGGCCAATGCGCTTGATCTTGCTGCCTGCTTGATGATCCTTGCGGCGGGCGGGGCGGGGAGCTTGCTGCTGGCGCGCCTGCGTGACCCTGTTCGTGTGCCGTTAAGTTTAATGCCGCGCGCGAGCGATGAGGCACGCCTGCTTGTGGAGAATGCTGGGGATATCCTCGCGCGCCACGATGCAGACGGTCATATGCTGAGCATCTCTCCGGCTTTGACCGAGCTTTTGGGGTATGCCCCACAGGCCTTGAAGGGCCGCACGCCGGTCACTCTTCTGCATCCGGAAGACTGGCATATCTGGGAAGACCTGCTTGAGCGGCTGTCCAATGGCACACAGAATTGCGTCGCCGAACTGCGCCTGCAACATGGTGCGGGCCATTATGTGTGGATCGAACTGAATGCGCGGGCCGCCGCAAGCGGCTTTGTCTCGGTGACCCGCGTCATCGAAGAGCGCAAGCGCGGTGAACAGAGCCTTGTGGAGGCGCGCGAAGCAGCCGAAGCGGCGAATCAGTCCAAGAGCCGCTTTCTCGCCGGTGTCAGTCACGAGCTGCGCACGCCGCTCAACGCCATCATCGGTTTCTCCGAAGTGATGAGTACGCAGATGTTCGGGCCGCTCGGCTCGCGCCGCTATGAGGAGTATGCGGATTACATCCACGAAAGCGGCCGCCACTTACTTGATCTCATTAACGACATTCTCGACATGTCGAAGATCGAGGCCGGTCGCTACGAACTGCATTTGGCCTCGGTGCGCATGCCGCTGGTGCTCGAACGCTGTCTCAAGACTATTGCCTATGGGGCGCGAAAAGGGGGGGTGCGCCTGGCCGTGGATTTGCCCCTCGACACGCCCAATATCTGGGCCGATGAGCGGGCCATGCGCCAGATTATGCTGAACTTGCTGTCGAATGCGGTGAAGTTCACGCCGCGTGGGGGCACGATCGCCATTGCCCTGCGCACCAGCGAGGGGATGATGACGCTGGATGTGTCCGACACCGGGATCGGGATTCCCCGCGATGCGCTCGACCGGATCGGCAAACCCTTCGAGCAAGTGCACCGGCCCGTGGGCTTTGACGGGGCCGATTGCGATGGCGGCCAGCTTGCTGCTGGCGTGCCGGGCACCGGTTTAGGGCTTGCCATCGTGAAGGCGCTTGTTTCGCTCCATGATGGGGTTATGTCCATTCAGAGCGAGGAAGGTGTCGGGACCACGGTCTCGGTGAGCTTGCCGGTGCGCCGCGCCCCCGCTCAAATCCCCGGCCGGCCGCGCGTCGCGGCTTGAGGGGGACGCTCACGCCAGGACAGGACATGCAGCCACGCCTCAAGGCGGAAATCTGGATTTCGGCTTATTTGCGCCGCTGTGCCGCGGAGGGCGCCGCGGCTTTTGTCGTGCGCAAGGGCGATCAAACCGCCGGCACGGTCCTGGTCAAGCAGAACCCCCTCGACGGGACCGCGACGGTCTTCAGCCCGGCCCGCAGCGGCGAGGGTGAGGCTATCTGGATGCGCGGCACGGGTGACACGCCGGTTCCCGAAGCCGATGCCGACGCGTATATCGCTCGGCAAACCCGCATTGACCCCGATCTTTGGGTCGTCGAAGTGGAAGATCGCCAGGGCCGCCACTTCTTGGACTAAGATCCACGCCTCAATCCAGCGGCTCAAGGTCCGGCGACAGGTGGTAGTACTGGGCGCGCCAGGCGCCCTCTTCTTTGACGAGCACCACCGAAAAGCGACCCGCGAGCGGCGAGATCGTGCCATCAGGCGCACGCACCGAGCCGCGATTGGCGCCTGCCACATAGGCCCACTCGCCCCGGTCATCGGCTTTGATCACGTCGAAATAGTAGTCATAGACGCCGCCCTGGTCACAGAAGGCGCCGATGGCGACGGGATCAGCCGATACGAACGGGCCCACCGGGCCGAAGCCGGCGGCATTGCGGCTGAAATGATGTTCCAGGGCGGCGGCGTCGCAGGTGTTGTATGCGTCTTCAAGACCTTGGGCCCAGGCCTCGACGGCGCGCCCGCGATCACTTTCGGTCCTATCGCTCATGGCAGCGGGACCGCCGGTGCCAGAGGCACTCGCACCACCCAAGCCCAGCACGACGCTTGCACTGATGAGAAGAAGGGCATTAAAGAAGGGCTGTCGTCCGGTCATGGTAACCCCGCCAGCATGATCACACCTGAAGGGCAAAGGTAGCACACGCTGTGCGCGGTGTTACACCTTCAAATTCGCGCCATCGCGATTGTGAGTTGGTGCTGTGACTTTCCTGTCACGTGTGGTCATCGGGCCGTCCCGCGTCGCGCCCCTTTGAGTCCCGCGCCGTCCTGCGCTAGAAACGGGCGCTGCACGATCCGGCCCGGGGCCTTGCCCGGGCCTCAACGCACCGAAAGGACCGCCCGTGAGCGAGGCTCTCCAATTTAGAACGGCGGCGGAGGCGGCGGCCCGGCGGCGCACCTTTGCGATTATCTCCCACCCGGACGCCGGCAAGACGACCCTCACCGAGCATCTCCTGCTCCAGGGCGGTGCGCTGCGTCTGGCTGGTCAGGTGAAGGCGCGGGGCGAGAACCGGCGCGCCCGGTCTGACTGGATGAAGATTGAACAGCAGCGCGGCATTTCCGTCACATCCGCCGTGATGACGTTTGAATATGACGGCACCATCTTCAATCTTCTCGACACGCCCGGCCACGAGGATTTCTCCGAGGATACCTACCGCACACTGACGGCCGCCGACAGCGCCATCATGGTGGTGGACGCGGCCAAGGGCATCGAGGCGCAGACCTTGAAACTGTTCGAGGTGTGCCGCCTGCGCGACATTCCCATCATCACCTTCGTGAACAAGATGGATCGGGAGGCCCAGGACCCGTTTGCGTTGATGGACGAGGTTGCCGACAAGCTGGCTCTCGATACGGTCCCGGCCATGTGGCCCTGCGGCATGGGGCGCAATTTCCGCGGCAGCTACGATCTTCTGAACGATCGCATGGTGCTGTTTGATCACGAGGCGGGGACCGATGACGACGAACTCACCTTGAATGGCAATCGCATCGGCGCGGTTCTGGCCGAGGCGGAACTGGAGAAACTGCGCGAGGACGTGGAACTGGCCAGCGAGGCTTATGGGGCCATGGATCCGCAAAGCTATCGGGAAGGCCATCTGACGCCGGTATTTTTCGGCAGTGCCCTGAAGAACTTCGCGGTGCGCCATGTGCTGGATGCGGTGGGCCGCTTTGCGCCGCCGCCCCGCCCTCAGGCGAGTACCGCCCGGACAGTGGAGCCGGGTGAAGAAAAGGTCTCGGGCTTTGTCTTCAAAGTGCAGGCCAATATGGACCAGAACCACCGGGACCGGATCGCCTTTCTGCGTCTGTGTTCGGGTAAGTTCCGCCGCGGGATGAAGCTGAAGCAGACGGCCACCGGCAAGACCATCGGGGTGCACAATCCCATCCTGTTTTTCGCCCAGGACCGAGAACTGGTGGACGAGGCCTGGCCCGGCGACATTATCGGCATTCCCAATCACGGCACTTTGCGGGTGGGAGACACGCTGACCGAAGGTGAAGACCTGCGCTTTACGGGCATTCCCAATTTCGCGCCGGAAATCCTGCGCCGTGTCCGCCTCGGCGATCCCATGAAACAAAAGCATATGCGCAAAGCGCTTGAGAGCCTGGCGGAAGAGGGCGTGACCCAGGTGTTCCGCCCCCTGATCGGCGCCAACTGGATTGTGGGTGTCGTGGGCCAGCTTCAGCTCGACGTGCTGCGTGAGCGTATCAAGGCTGAATACAGCCTGGAGGTGGATTTCGAGCCCGCTCCTTACGATAGCGCCCGCTGGGTGAGTGCCGAGGCACCGGCTGAGGTTGAGAAATTCATCGACAGTCACCGCACCGCCATGGCCGAGGACGGGGACGGCTCACCGGTCTTCCTGGCCAAGAGCGCCTGGGAAATCGGCTACACGGCGGAGAAATGGCCCGCCATCACTTTCCAAGCCACACGGGAGCGGGCGTGACATGAAGGCGTGGACCAGCCTGTGGGAACAGGCCGTCGAAGTGTGGACCATCGGGGTCTTCGGGGCCAATCTGGGCAGCTATATCAGTGCACTGCTCATTATGCTGGTGTTCCTGACGCTGCGGCACCTGTTCACGGTGATTGTGCTGCGCTTTCTGCAAAGCTTGGCGAGCCGCACCGAAACAGAACTGGACGATGCGGTGTTGAGCACCGCGCGCGGGCCCTTGCGCTTCCTGTTCATTCTCATTGGAGCATTCTTTGCCATTGAGGCGCTGCCGCTAAGCCCGGAAGCTGAGGCGGTCGGAGCGAAGATCATCTCGACCCTGATGTATATCACCTTCTTCTGGGTGCTTTATAACGCTATGGCACCGCTGATCGAGGGGGCAACGCGTGTGAATGGCATTTTAACCGGCGCTGTCTTCGACTGGGCGGTCAAGGGGCTGCGCTTTGTGGTGATCCTGTTAGGCGTCGCGGCGGTGTTGGAACTGTGGGGCATTCCGGTCGCCCCTATCATTGGCGGTCTTGGCCTGTTCGGGGTGGCGGTGGCGCTCGGGGCCCAAGATCTGTTCAAGAACCTGATCGCCGGTGTGTTGATTCTGGCGGAAGAACGCTTTCAGAAGGGCAATTGGATTAAGGTCGATGGCGTGGTGGAGGGCATTGTTGATTCCATCGGGTTCCGCTCCACCACTGTGCGCCAGTTCGATAAGGCACTGGTACAGGTCCCCAATGCCAAGCTGTCGGACAATCCGCTGACCAATTATTCGCGCATGACCTTTCGGCGCATCTACTGGCATATCGGCGTCACCTATGACACCAGCATCCCCCAACTTGAACTGATCCGCCAAAGCATCGAGGACTACATTACCACCTCTGACGATTTCGCGCGCCCGTCGGAAACAGCGACTTTTGTGCGCATCGACCGCTTCGGCGCTTCGTCCATCGACATCATGATCTACTGTTTCACCCGCACTATTGTGTGGGGCGAATACCTCGCCGCAAAGGAGCGTCTCGCCAAACGCATCAAGGAGATTGTGGAGGACGAGGCGGGGTCCGGTTTTGCCTTCCCCAGTCAGTCCCTCTATGTCGAGGCACTCCCCGATCCGGACGCCAAGGCCGAGGCTCGGGCACGGGGCGAGCGGGCTTGGCAAGCCCGCCACGACGAAGCCCAACCAGAGGAAACGCCGGAGCGGTTTACCCCGCCCGGCAGCGCCAAGCCCGGCTTGAAGCCTGTCACTGCCTCTTGGCGCGATGCCGGGCGGCCAGAGCCCTATGGTCCGCGCCTGCCGGCCGTGCGGCCCGAGGACGAGAGCCCCAAAACCGGCCAGCCGGGCTTTGTGCAACGGCTGATGAGCTATCTCAGCGGCCGTTGATCCGGCCTCAGACGATGACGTCTTGCAGGTCCCGACGGGGGGAGGGGAAGGTGACCCGCGCGGGATAACCGGCGCGGAAGGAAAAGGTCGGTTTCCATGCGTCGGTGTCCAGAAGCGTGGCCAGGGCCCGCGCCATGGCCGGTGGCGCGCCTGTCTCGCGCTGCCGGTCCACGATTTCCAGCGGCTGATTGAGCGGATGCATGGCGATACCCTGGCTCGTGGCCCACAGATGCAATCGCTGCCAGGCACGGCCCCCCGCTATCATGGCCTCATTCGTGTACAGATCGCGCGTGGCGAGAAATCCGGTCAGCGGCGCGGTAGCCAGATGCACATCGCGCGTGGAGGCGAGCCACTGAGCATTGGTTTGCTCTGAGGAAAGCGGTGGCAACAGCTTGGCGATGACCCGCACGGGCGCCGACAGTCCCGCCGCATCAAGCGTCACGCCGTCGCGATGCGTGTTGACCTCATCCCGCGTCATACGGAACCAGGCATCGCTGTCGGCGACCATGGGCGGGTCGGTGATGATCTGCTCGGTCGCCTCGACGGTGAGCCGGTCGAAGGTCTCCCGGTTGGGGCCATCCGTGAACAGAAACAGCCGCACATCCCCATCCTCTTCCACCAAGGCCCGCATGGTCTCCTGTGACGGGGCCTCTAGACGACGGGAGCGGTCATAGGGGCCGCGATGGGTATGGCGATCGGGAATGGCCTCATAGAGCGCCGAGGCTGTCTCGCGCGCCGGGCGCAGCGCCAGCACCGCCCGTGCGGCGATCATCGTACCGTCCGGCCCGGGCAGGGTCCGCCCAGCAGCAAGGCGCAGCTCTGGGGCAAAGCCATTGGCGGGGGCGGCATGCAGCATGTTCTCCAAGGCGCAGCCCAGGCTCAATCCCAGTTCCCGGCGATAGGGGTCGAAATGCCCTAAATGGCGCCGGTCATCCGCTGCCAGAACAATCTCGTCATCGCTGATCGCGAACAGCCAAGGCTGTGTGTTATGAGCGTTGGCCGCTAAAATCCCCGCCGCCACGAGCGCCAGCGGCGTGCCCGCATGGGACGGATCGTTCCAGGTCTCCCACGGCTCATAAGCCTGGCCGGTCGCGGTGGTGAAGGCCCCGCGGTCCACGCCGCGCCAGACGACCCCGCCCGCCGCCAGCACCAGCAGCCCGCCACCCCACAGCACCGCCCGCCGTGTGGCCGAAATCGGCCCATCATTCGTATCGCGTGTCTGTGTCATACGTTGTCCTCCCGCATGAGCCCCGTCGCGAGGCGATCGATCATGGCGAAGAGGCGCGCCCGCCCCTCGGGCGTGCCAATCTCGACGCCGTTATAAGCCGGGACAGTCCGGCCCCGGACGGCCAGATAGCTGGCAGCCCCCCCGACCAGGGCTCCGAACGCCTCCCAATCCCGGGCCGGTGCGTCCGGAAAGCGCTTTTGCAGATGCGCCATCACGGCAAGGGCCCGGTCTTCGCGCACCCGCTCCAGTTCCACGGTCAGCGCATTGCGCTCAACCATTTCCCAGGCCAGAATCTCCAGTGTTTCGGGCCGCGCCAGCAGCGCTTCCATATGGCGCCGCGCCGCCAAACCGGCCCAGCCGGCCAGGGTGTTTTCCGCCGGCGGGGGCAGGTGGTCGCCCACCAGATCCTCGACCTGGTACCAGAAATCACCGTTCTGTCCGTAGGCGATCAATAGCTCGGTCAGGCCACCGAAATAGCGATAGATCAGCACTTTGTCCGTGCCCGCTTCGCGCGCCACCGTATTCACGCCGAGCGAGCGGAACCCGTCGCGCGCCAGGACCCGGCCCACCGCCACGATCAGCGCCGCTTCCGTGCGCGCCCGCCTGTCTTGCGTTTTTGTCACCATGCAGTGACAGTCTAGTCACTGAGGAGTGACACGGCAAGCGCAAAGATTACTGGACCGTCGCCTCAACTGCCTCAGCCTGCTCGCGCGGCCAGGGCCCGCAGGCGGTCGGATCGCCAAACCATGAGATGAGACAGGGCCGTGGAGAGGATCACTGCGAAGAAGTAATACCAGGCCCCGGGCGCCAGATCGGCTGTGGTCAGCACCCGCCCGTCGATGACCAACACTGTGACCGCCAGAATGAACACATCCGTCATCGACCACTTGGACAGGTAAGACAGACTGCCCATCAAGGCTCGCGTGAGACGGTTGTCCGGGCGCATACGCCACAACAGCGTCAAGCTGAGCGCGATCTTCACCGCCGGGAAAATCACCGAGACCACCAACACCAGTGTGCCCAGCGCCGGCTGGCCCGTTTCATAAAAGGTCGCAATGCCATCCATGATGGAGAGCATGTCTTCGCTAAAGATCTGCCCGATCCGGATCGCCGGCTCGGTCAACCCACGGTAGAAGAGCCCGATGGCGACCACGAACCCCGCCGCAATCGCGAGCGTGACCCAGCCGTCTGGATGCGGGGTTTCAGGAGCCGTAGGCGTATCGGAAGAACCGGTCATGGACATGGGCCGCGCTTTACACAAGAGATCGGGACACCGCTTGAGGCTTTGAGATCGCCCCGGGGGTATTAAATATAGTATCGGTGTCCCGCACGATGCCACAGACCTGACCACCCGTCGTCCGGCACTGATCCGCCGATGGCGCGGGTGTTGCCATGCCTGCCGAGAGGGGAGAACCGCGCGGTGACGGTACAAAAGGAGATGGACCGGCCGCGCTGGTTCGCGCGATTGGTGTCTTTGATCGAAGGGCCGCAATTTCAGGCCTTTATCACGGCCGCGATTTTGGTGAACGCGGTGACCTTGGGCTTGGAGACGTGGGACTATGCGGTGGAGCAGGTTGGCTGGCTCCTGCTTGGCATTGATCAGATCATCCTGGCCATTTTCGTTTTCGAGTTGACGATCAAACTGTTCGCCTATCGCGGCCGCTTCTTCCTAAATGGTTGGAACGTCTTTGATTTCATCATCGTCGCGGTCTCGCTGCTGCCGGCTCAGGGGGATCTCTCGGTCTTGCGGGCGCTGCGGATTTTGCGGGTGATGCGGCTGTTATCGGTGGTGCCCACCTTACGCCGGGTGGTGGAGGCGCTGCTGAAGTCGCTGCCGGGGATGAGCGCGATTGTGGGCGTGCTTGGCCTCGTCTTTTACGTCAGCGCCGTGATCGCGACCAAGAGTTTCGGGCAAGCCTTTCCCGAATGGTTCGGCACCATTGGCGGCTCCATGTATTCCCTGTTCCAGATCATGACCTTGGAAAGCTGGTCCATGGGCATCGTGCGCCCGGTCATGGAGACCTTCCCCCTTGCCTGGATTTTCTTCGTGCCGTTCGTCTTCATCACCAGCTTTGGCGTCCTCAACCTGTTCATCGCCATTATTGTGAATTCCATGACGGCCCTGCAGCAGGAGGAACTGAAGGACGCCCATGAGACAGCCGAGCGTGCTCATCAGGAACGCGACCAATTGCTGGCGGAGATCAAGACGCTCAACAGCGAGGTGCGGACCCTGCGCGAGGCTGTCGCGCGTGTGACGCTGCACACGCCAAAGGACACTTCTTGAAGAGTTTAGTCTCCTAACCCCATTGCCCTCTTGGGCTGTGACGCCGGGATGCGTAGGGTCCCGCCCGCGACCGGCGGATGGGGCCGCCGAACTGGCCGGGTGGAGCAGTCATGGCGCGCAGGCACGATCGGGGACGCGAGCGGCTTCTGGCGGCCGCACGGCGCTACGAATCTCGCGATGATATTCGCGACGAAAAGCGCAAACTCATTAAAACAGGTAAATGGACTCAGGCGGAAGAAGCCGCCCGGATCCGCACACGTTTGAACCGAAAGGGCATGCGCGGCGAGGCTGTGGACGCGGTGCTCGACGACGCCAAAGGCTCCAAGGCTGACGCGCGGCGCGCCTCGGTGGTGCTGGAGCGCGTGCTTGGACGCAGCCAGTTTCAGGGTGTGGGGTTCTTGTCCGGAGGCTCTCGCGCCGCTCGCGCCGTGGCCCGCATCGTGATCCGCTCGGACGGCGCGGGCGTGGATGGCTACGGCACCGGTTTTCTGGTGTCACCGCAGCTCATGCTCACCAACAATCACGTGTTGAGCAGCCTGCGCACGGCCCAGAACTCGGTGGCTCAGTTCGACTATTACGAGCGTCCCAATGGCACGCTGAACACGCCGCTTGATTTCACCTTCGATCCGGACCGGTTCTTCGTTACCGATGAGGACCTGGATTTCACCCTGGTGGCGCTCAACCCAGAGGGCCTCAATGGCGAGGACCTCTCGGGGCGGTTTTGGCTGCCCTTTATCCGTGAGTCCGGCAAGTTGCTCATCGGTGAGCCGGTGAATATCATTCAGCACCCGGACGGTGACCCCATGCAGATCGCCATCCGGGAAAACCCGGTGGTTGATGTGGTGGATGACTTTCTCCATTACAAATCCGATACGCTGCAAGGCTCCTCCGGTGCGCCGGTGTGTAATGACGATTGGGAACTCGCCGCGCTTCACCATGCGGGCGTGCCTCGGCGTGACGAGAACGGCGACATGCTGCTGACCAATGGTGAGGTGTGGGACGGCGGCCACGAGACCTACCATCAGATCGACTGGATCGCCAACGAAGGCGTGCGCATCAGCCGGATTGTCAGCTATCTGGATGAAACGCGGTTGAACGCCCAGGCGCGGCGTCTGTACACGGAGAGCTTTGAGTTGCCGTCCGGGGATGTGGCGGCGCTGATCTCTCCGTCCGATTGCAAGACGCCCGCGCGGGACCTGGACCCAGAAAGCCCAGCCGGGCCCCGGCCCGTCGTGCCGCCCACACCCGCGCCGGCCACATCCGCGCCGATCGGGCCGCAGGACGCGATCATTGAGTTACCGCAGCAAGGGGGAGTGCCGCTGATGTCCCAGCCCGTTTCGAACGGTTTGTCGTTCTACTTCAAAGTCACGATTGAGCAGATGCACGCCGCACCGGCGCCGGCCGCCCAGGCCGGGACCATGGTGACCACCGTGCCGGCCGGCACGGCCACGCGCCGCGGCGCCAGTGGGGGTGTGTCCGGCGAGCCAGACGGGGCCGCGCATCAGCTCGCGGGCAAAATCCTGGATGAGCGGCGCGGGCGCGAGAAAAAGTACTACGACAAGGACGCCGACCGGAACGATCGCGAGGCCTACTATCGCGATATCGATTTCGAGGCGAGTGCGGATGATCTGTTTCATGATCTCTCCACCCTGATCTCGCGCACCCACAAGAAAAAACTGTCCTACAAAACCGCGCGGCTGAAGCACCTTTATCCTTGGATCGATCTGCGGCCGGGCAGCCTGGAGCTGTTCAGCATCTACTCTAATGACGAGATGGGTGCGCAAGAAACCATCCGCACGGAGCTGGAAAGCATGGCGCGGGCGCGCATGGGGACCAAGGAGAGCTACAGCGTCGCCGATCTGGAAAGCCTGCTCAATGACGAGGAAGACGACGAGGACGCCCAGGATCTGACCTTCGAAGCGATCCATGGCAGCCACAATTGCGAGCACGTGGTGCCCCAGTCCTGGTTCAATAAGGCCCAACCCATGAAGGCGGACCTGCATCACCTCTTCGCGTGCCAGTCCCGCTGTAACAGTTTCCGCAGCAATATTCCGTATTATGACTTCGATCCGACCGAAGAGTCGACCATGACCGATTGTGGCCGGCGCGAGAGCAACAAGTTCGAGCCGTCCTATAATCACGGCGTGGTGGCCCGCGCGACCTTGTACTTCCTCCTGCGTTATCCGGGTGAAATCGGCGATGAGGGCCGCGAATTGCAGCGTCGCCGCCTGCCTACGCTGCTGGCCTGGCACAAGGCGCAAAAGGTCAATCTGTATGAGCTGCACCGCAATGCCGCTATTGCCGCCGTGCAAGGCAACCGCAATCCGCTGATCGATCATCCAGAATTGGCAGAGCGGATCGATTTCGAACGCGGTTTCGGTTGAGCCAGTGCTCTGCACTCAGAAAAAAAGCCCGACATGGAGACCATGCCGGGCTTTTGGCGTTGCGAAATCCCGCGCTATGCGTTGTCGCCGTGGCGGGCATCAAGCGCCGTGGGGCGGCCATCCTGAGTGGCCTGATACACCACAGACAATTCCGCCATGGCGTCTTGCCAATCGGTCGTGGATACCCCGTCAGGCACCTCAAATTCGGTGAAGCCACACCGGACCATGAAAAAGAACTGATCCCGCAGCACATCGCCCACGGCGCGGATGGCGCCCTCATAGCCGAAGCGCTCCCGCAGCAGCCGCGCATAGGAATAAGCCCGCCCGTCCTTGAACAAAGGAAACTCCAGCGCGATCACATCGAACCGCCCCAGGTCCTCCGCGATGAGGGCTGGGGACTGGTCCGAACGCAGACGAATGCCCAGCGGGCAGTTGCGTCCGATCAACTCCTCACGCTCCGCCTGCCAGCGCTCCAGGCTAACGATGGCGCGGGTGTCGCCGGGCACCGGTTCGTCATCGGCCACACTCGTCCACGGATCTTCCGTGATAGCGCCCTCTTTAAGCAGTGCCATAAAGCGCCTCCTTGAACGGCTTCAGGCCGACCCGGCGATAGGTGTCGAGGAAGCGCTCCTGCGCGCTGACCCGCAAACCCAGATAGGTTTCCACCACCGTGTCGATGACGCCGGGCACCTCCTCTTCGCCAAAGGAGGGACCGACAATATCGCCCACCGACGCGGTTTCATCGGCGCTGCCGCCGAGCGTGATCTGATACCGCTCGACGCCTTTCTTATCGACGCCCAGAATACCGATATGGCCCACATGGTGATGCCCGCAGGCATTGATGCAGCCAGAAATCTTGATCTTCAGTTCCCCGATTGCATGCTGCCGGTCGAGATCAGCGAAACGGTTGGAGATCTCCTGGGCGATGGGAATGGCGCGGGCATTGGCCAAGTTGCAATAGTCGAGCCCCGGACAGGCGATAATGTCTGACACCTGACCGATATTGGGGGTCGCAAGGTCTTGCGCCGCCAAACCCTGCCACAGGGCGAACAGATCGCGCTTGCGCACATGGGCGAGTGTCAGATTCTGCTCATGCGTCACGCGGATTTCGCTCAAGGCGAATTGATCGGCCAAGTCCGCGACGGCTTCCATCTGCGTGTCACTGGCGTCGCCGGGAATGCCGCCAATGGGTTTCAGCGAGATATTGACGATGGCATAGCCCGGCTGCTTATGCGCGGCCGTATTGTTCTCCACCCACTCGGCAAAGGCCGCATCTTTGGCTATGGCGGCGGCTAGATCCGGGTCCTCATCGGCCAAGGGTTCAAAGGCGGGCGGGGCGAAATAGGCGGCGATGCGTGCCATTTCCGCATCCGGCAAGGCCACCGGGGCAGAGCGCGACACGGCCGCGTATTCCTCTTCCACAAGGCGGGTGAAGTTTTCCGCTCCCGTCTCATGCACGAGAATTTTGATACGCGCCTTATACAGATTATCGCGCCGGCCAAGCTGGTTATAGACGCGCATAATGGCATCCAGATAACTCAGCAGCTCAGGCTTGGGCACAAAGTCGTTCACCACATAGCCGATCATGGGCGTGCGACCTTGCCCCCCGCCCACATAGATCCGGTAGCCCACCGCGCCTGCGTCGTTGCGGCGAATCTCGATGCCGATATCGTGCACCTGGATCGCCGCCCGGTCATGAGGCGCGCCCGTGACCGCGATCTTAAACTTGCGCGGCAGATAGGAGAATTCCGGGTGAAAGGTGGACCACTGACGGATCACCTCGGCGGTGATGCGGGGGTCTTCCACTTCATCGGCGCTGGCGCCGGCATATTGGTCGGCCGTGACATTGCGGATGCAGTTGCCGCTCGTTTGGATGGCATGCATCTCGACACTGGCCAACTCGTCCAGAATATCGGGAATGTCGGACAGTTTCGGCCAGTTGTACTGAATGTTCTGGCGGGTGGTGAAATGGCCATAGCCTTTATCGTAGCGGCGCGCCACATGGGCCAGCATGCGCATTTGCTCGCTCGACAGAGTGCCGTAAGGGATGGCCACCCGCAGCATATAAGCATGGAGCTGGAGATAGACGCCGTTCATGAGCCGCAAGGGCTTGAACTGGTCTTCCGTCAGGCTGCCATCAAGGCGCCGGGCCACCTGGCCGCGGAACTGGCGGACCCGGTCGGCCACCAGGGTCCGGTCGAATTCGTCATAGCGATACATGCTGCCTTCTCCTGAAGCCTGGTTCGCTGGTGCGTGCTCAGGCGTCCTCGGCCTGTTTGCCCAGATCGCGCCGCACTGTCGGCCCGAGCGCCCGGATGATTTCCCGCGCCGATACGGCCTTCACCGTGCCGTCCTCGGTGGCAACGGGGAAGGGGTAGACATCTACGACCAGGCGCGCGGCCACGTCCGCCTGCCCCTTGTCCAGAAGCGGGGCGATGTCCTCTTCCACGCCAATCACGCGGGCCGCGTCCAGGCTCTCGACCCAGCTCAGATCGGCTGCCAGATACACCACTTCGCCATCGCTCAGGCGATTGGCGGTGATCACGGTCGTGGTCTTGCGCGGCGCCACGGCTTGCCTCCCCTGGCTTTGGATCCTGACGGTCGGTTGCGCTGAATATGGGGCGGGACGAATTTTCCATCAATAGGCGAGACAAACAATAAAATAGCGAAATTTTAGTGTAAAATAGCGCCGAGATCCTCAGTCCTGCCCCTCCAGGGTGCTCTCGTGCCAGCCGCCCAGCAGTCGGCGTTCCAGGGCACTCGTCGCCAGATAAAAGCCGATGCCCAACAGCGATAACAGCGCCAGCGCCGCAAACATGCGCGGGATCTCCAGCCGGTTGCCCGCTTCCATGATCCGCCACGCAAGCCCCCCCGAGCCCCCGGAGCCGGCCACAAACTCCGCCGTCACCACCGCGATCAGGCTCAAGCCCCCGGCGATTTTCATGCCCGAGAGCAGGTAAGGCAGCGCATTAGGCAGGCGCAGCCGCCACAGGATCTGCCAGCGGCTGGCGCCGTAGAGCTTGAACAGCGCCAGCAGGTTCGGATCCACCGCCCGCAAGCCCAGGGTCATATTCGCCAGCACCGGAAAGAAGGCGACAATCCAGGCCAGGATCAAAATGGCTCGGTTGGGATTGTCCACCCCCACCCAAATGAGGATCAGCGGCGCAATGGCGACAACGGGCGTGACTTGCAAGATCACCGCATAAGGAAAAAGCGCCAGCTCCACAATGCGGCTTTGGGAAAACAGCACCGCCAGCGCGACGCTGCCCACCACCGCCAGCACGAACGCACTCACCGCCAAGGTCAAGGTGGTCCAGGCCGCATCGAGCAGGATCGGCCCGTGCTCCCAAAACGCCACCGCAATGGCGCTTGGCGGCGGCAGCACGAACACCGGCACCGCGAGCGCCCGCACCGCGATCTCCCACACAAGCAGCACGCCCAAGCCCACCAGACCCGGCAGGCCCCAGTGAAACGGAGCGAAACGAGGCGGGCTGGTCATCATCGGCTGGGCTCCAGGCCACGGGCGGCGCGCAAGGTTTCAGAGACCTGCCGGCAATGGGTGGCGAAGGCATCGCTTTCCCGGAACGCCGGCGTGCGCGGATAGGGTTCATTGATCGCCAGATCGGCGAAGATGCGGCCCGGTCGCGCGCTCATGACCACAACCCGCTCCGATAGAAACACCGCTTCGCTGACGGAATGAGTGACAAAGAGCGCGGTCATGCGCGCGTCCTGCCAGAGCCGCAGCAAGTCGTCATTGAGGTCTTCGCGGGTGATTTCATCAAGCGCGCCGAAGGGCTCGTCCATGAGCAAAAGGCGCGGGCGGGTGACCAGAGCGCGGGCGAGCGAGGCCCGCATTTTCATGCCGCCCGACAGTTGGCGGGGATAGGCCTGGGCAAAGGCGCCAAGGCCCACCCGCTCCAGGGCATCGTCAATCCGCCCCCTTGGGTCCTGGCCGGCCAGTTGGAAGGGCAGGGCGACATTGTCCGCAATGCTGGCCCAAGGCATGAGCGTGGCGTCTTGAAAGACATAGCCGACCGATCCGGACCCGCCGCGCTGCACGGGCCCCGTGACCGTGCCGCTGGTGGCCTGGGCCAGATCGGCAATGATGCGCAAGAGTGTGCTCTTGCCACAGCCTGACGGCCCCAGCAGCGTGACGAAAGACCCGGCCGCGACATCGAGCGAGACATCGCTCAACGCCACCGTACCGTCGGCGAAGGTCTTACCGAGATGGGAAACCTGAACGTCCGGGCTCACGGGCGGGCTCGTTACTCCGTTTCCGGGCTGAGATCGCCGGGCATGTAGATGAACTCTTGTGTGTAGGCCTTGGAGTAATCCAGATCCGCTTCGTAGATACCGGCAGTGGCCATCAGCGTAAAGAAATTGTGCCAGCGCTCATGCGTCATGGCGCCAATATCGTAATCGGCTGTGTCCGGCGGAAACACGATGGCGAAGTCGATGAGCTTCTGGCGTGCCTGGCTCAACAACTCATCACTCATATCCGGATTGTCGCGCTTGATAAGGGCATGGGCCGCACTTGGATCACCTTCCAGATAGCTGCGCCAGCCCTCGATGCTCGCTTGCACGAAGGCTTCTACCAGTTCCGGGCGTTCATCGATCATGCTCTGCATGGCGATGACCAGGGTGGCATAGCTCGGATAGCCGTGATCGGCGAGCAGATACACATGAGGCGCCTCGCCCAATTCCCGCTCGATGAGATAGGGCTCGGACGTGATATAGCCCTGCTGGATCGCCTGCGGGTCCACCAGGAATGGGGCCACATTGCCGGAATAACGGCGGATCTGGCTTTCCTCGAAACCGAACCGCGCTTCAAGCCAGGGCCACCAGGCAGTGCGGGTGGCATCGGAGATCATGATGGGCTTGCCCTGCATATCCTCCAAGGACTGAATGTCCTCGCGCGGATGGGTGATCAGGACTTGCGGGTCTTTCTGGAACGCTGCCATCACCGCGCGGGCCGGCACGCCCGCGCGCACCAGATTAAGCGGGATGAAACTGTTGGAGCCCATGCCGAACTCGACGGCGCCCGAGGCCAGCAGTTGCGGGATATTCGCCCCTGCGCCGCCGGGGCGGATGGTGACATCAAGCCCGCGCTCCTCGTAGAGGCCGAGCGCCACGGCCTGATAGAAGCCGCCATGTTCCGCCTGCGCCACCCAGTCGGTGGCGAAGGTCACAGGCTCCAGTTCTAGACCCTCCGGGACCGGCTCTTCCTGAGAGCAGGCGGCGAGCACAAGGGCTGCGCTCAGCACGAGGCCGCGGGCAAGCCCGGCAAACGAGATACGGGAGGCGGTCATGATGAATCCTCTCTCAATCAGCCCGCGGTTGCGGTGCAGTCCGCCTGTTGGCGGATACGGTCAAGGGCGCTGAATGCGGCCTCGCTCGTGATCAGGGTGCGGATGAGCACCAGGCCCCGGGTGGACGGCGAGCGGACGCCGCGCCCGTCACCGGGTGCTGGCTCGTCGCCGGATGGCAGGCCAGGCGGCAAGATGGTCACGGCGGCGCGCCCGCCCGTGGTCTGGCGATCATTGAGCACGAAGTAGTTGTCCGTATTGTCCGCATACAGCGCGAGTGACCAGTAACTGTCGGGCACTCCCGCCGTCACGCGCACCGGCCCCTGCGTCAGGTCATAGGCACAGATGCTGTACAGAAGATCCGGGCTCGGGCGCACCACATCCCGCGACGTGGCGTCAACGCGCGGGGGATGGTGCATGGTGTTCCAGCCGGCCCGCTCAGACAGGCCCGCGAACACCTGCTGCATGATCAGCGATGGGGCATAGACGATCGCGCCCCAATGCACGAGCCCGGCAATCGCCAGGCCTGAAAGCAGCCAAAGGGCCCATCTCATGACCGGCACTCCCCTTTGGTGATGGTGGGCAGGGGCAGGGCGGTGAGATCCTCAAGCGCCGACGGGTCCGGATTGTAAAGCCGCACGGTCAGCGAGAACGGCCCCGCTTCAGGCAGCGCCAGCCAGGGCGCCGCCGTCTCCTGCGTGGCCAGGTGCACGGTGAACGTTGAACCAGGCGCCGCAAGCACTTGCGTGCTGCCAAAGGCGTATCGGTTGGCCTCATTGGGAATGAGGAATTGGTCGGCGCCGTAAACGGTCATGCTCCACCAGCGCGCCGGCAGGTCCGTGCCGGTGATCGTATAGGCGCAGCCCGCGCGCAGGCTCTCGCCGGCGCTGTCGCTACGGGCGCTGAAGTAAACGGTCTCTTCCGCATTCAGCGCCAGGAGCCCACCATAGGCCACGGCCGCGCGGGTCATCGGATCCGCATCCACATTGCCGATCAGCAGCGTTGAGCTCCACGGGCCATTGCGGATCTGTCCTCGTTCCAGCGCCCCTGTCACCACCCAGAAGGCGCTCACGAGGCCGGCAGCGGTCGCCAACACGACCAGGGCCAAGACTTTGAGACTCCAGTGCACGCGCGTCTCCCCGGAACCGCGAATCTGTGACCCGCATCGTAAAGACTTGCGCGCGTGGCGTCCAATGACGCGGTGGTTGGGCGGCAACGGGGCCTTTGCCCTCGAACAGCCCAAGTCTGGGACTACCGCGTCAGGGTCTAAAGCCGATCTGAGGAGGGTTTGCCGTGCAGACGAGAACCGGTTGGATGGCGCGTGTCGCGGTGTTGGCGCTGATGGGTGCGCTCGGGGCCTGTGCTAGTGGCGTCGCCCGGCTGGGCGCGGGCCCTGACGCGGGGATCACGGTGACGGATGCCGCGCTTGGGTCTGGGCTCGAAGCTCAGCTGAACAGCCGCGCAGAAGCCCGCATGGCCGCCGCGCTGGGCACGGCGCTGATGAGTTCTCAGGCGCTGGCGTCGGCGTCCTGGGGCGAGGCGCGCTCCGGGCTCGGCGATCTGAAAGGCGCCGTGCGGGTCGGGCCGCCCTTCCTGCGCGGCCTCCAAACAGCGTCGGGCGCGGTGCTGGAAGCCCCCCTCGACCTCAACACCGATTTTGGGCTTGAGCCCCTGCGCGAGGCCAAGGTGACCACGGTCAATGCCAATGTGCGCCTTGGGCCCGATACCGACTATCCGCGCGTTGCAACGCTGCCCAAGGGCACGCCCGTCACGGCCCATGCCAAAGTGGACAAGGCGGACTGGGTGCTGATTGCCCTTGCCGGCGCCGATGCACCGACCGAAGAGCGGCTGTTGGGTTATCTCTACCGCCCGCTCCTGGCCGAGCCGCCGAAGGCGCGCGAATCCGAACCCGAAGGCGAGGGCGAGGGCTATCGCCTCGTTGGCGGTGAAACCTTTGCCCGCCGGGACGGCAGCGAGGCGTTCGATCTCGATCTGGCCCTGGCGGGCGGGGCGGCCGAGCGCCCGGCCGTGTGCCGCTCCTTTGAGCAGAAAGTCGCGGCCACGGACGGCACCAGCCATGTATGGTCGGGGACCGCGTGCCGCATTGGGCCGCAACGCTGGCGTGTTATAGACAATCCGGTAGGGTTTGGATCCTAGAGCCGTGGCCATCAAAGCCAGATCATTGAACCGGCTTTCGGTCGCTGGTTTGGCGCGCTTTCCGGGCGGAAAACCGCACACACGTGTCCTGAAAGCGCCCTAGGGGCCGCCGCCAGTCATGATCACCAGCACCGGAGGGAACCCGGACATGATGAACACGCAGGATTCCTCGGGCTATGGTGTGGGGCTTGCCGTCGGCCTGTGCGCGGGCGTGGTGTTCGGCTTTGTGCTCAGCAATGCCATGATCGGCATCGGCCTTGGCGTTGTCCTGGGGCTGGTGATCGGCTTTGTGTATGACCGGTTAGCGCCGCGCTGAGGCGTTAAAACGGCCACCAGCCGCGCCGCTCGCCCCGCGCGGTTTGCGGATCGTAGCGGTCCGCGTCCCAGCCGTCCGGGTCCTCGTCCGGCGTCGCGCCGCGCTCGCGGGAAAAGCGATCCTCGTCCCGTGCGAAGCGGCCATCCCGTCTGTGCGGCCGGTCGATATCCCGCCCGTCCTGAATGGCAAGCAGGCGATTTTCCAGCCGGGTCAGAAAGGCGATCATTTCATCACTGTGGAAGCGATCCGGCCCTGTCGGCGTCATGCCCGGCACCGCCCGCACGGGCAGATCCGCATGCGCCGGCGTCATCATCGCCGCCCAGATCTGCGCCGGCAGCGAGCCGCCGGTGACCCCGGCCGTGGGGCTGGAATCGTCATTACCGACCCAAACCCCTGTCAAGTAATGCCCGGTGAAGCCGACAAAGACCGAATCGCGGCCCTCTTGGCTGGTGCCGGTCTTGCCCGCCACCGGATGGCCCTCGATGCGTGCGCGTCCGCCGGTGCCTTCTTCCACCGCCCGGTAGAGCATCTGCGTCATGGCGATGGCGTTGCGTCGGTCGATAACCCGCTCGGGCGCCGGTGCCTCATGCTCGTACAGCACCGTTCCGTCCACGGTGGAAATCCGCGCGATCATGTAAGGCTCGGCCGCCAGGCCCGTGCGCGCAAACGGCAGGTAAGCGCCCGCAAGATCCGTGAGCGTCACTTCCGCAGCGCCCAGAGCAATGGCTCGGTTGTTCTCGATGGGCGTATCAATACCCAGCCGGTAGGCGGTCTCAATGACATTCTCGCGGCCCACCTGTTCCGACAATTGCACCGCGACTGTATTCACCGACAGCGCCAGCGCTTGCGCCACGGACACGCGCCCACGATAAACACCGCCGTAGTTTTTCGGCGTCCAGTCGCCCACCTGCACCGGCTCATCAAAGCGCGGCTCGGATGGGGCAACGCCGTTTTCAAGGGCCGTGAGGTACACGAATGGTTTGAACGCCGAGCCTGGCTGGCGCATGGCCTGAGTGGCCCGGTTGAACTGGCTTTGCGCATAGGCTCGCCCGCCCACCATGGCCCGTAGCGCGCCGTCATGGGCGAGGGTGACCGCGCTGGCTTCCCCCGCCTGGCGGTCTTCGCCTTGCGTATCCATGACACCGGCCACCGCTTGTTCAGCCAGCGTCTGTAATTCCAGATCAAGGGTCGTCTCCACCACGATATCCGTGACCGGACGGCCGATATGATCTTCCGTCGCCGAAATGACCGCATCGACGAAGAAGCCGATATTGTCCGTTCCCGGTCGCTTGCTGGGTTCGGCCGGTTGCGCCAGGGCCTGTTGTTGTTGGCTGGCGGTGATATAGCCTTCACTGCGCATATTGGCGAGCACCAGGCGTGCCCGCGCGCGCGCCTGTTCCAGATCCGCCGTGGGGGCAAAGCGCGAGGGCGCCTTAGGCAGGCTCGCGAGCATGGCCGCTTCCGCAAGCGTCACATCGCGCACCGGCTTGCCAAAGTAAAAACGGGCCGCCGCGTCCACGCCATAGGTGCCCGCGCCCAGATAAATGCGATTCAGATAAAGCGTTAGAATGTCATTCTTCGACAGGTGTCGCTCCAGCCGGATCGCATAGATCAGTTCCGATAGCTTCCGCGTCAGCGTGCGCTCATTGGACAAGAACAGGTTCTTGGCCAATTGCTGCGTGATGGTAGAACCGCCCTGCACAAAGCGCCTCGCCTGGACGTTCACGACGACCGCGCGCGCCAGCCCCCAGGGATCAACGCCGTAATGGTCGTAAAAGCGCTGGTCCTCGATGGCGAGGAAAGCCTCCACCAGATGGTCGGGCAGGTCCTCCACTTCCACCAGATCGCCGTAGAAGCTGCCGCGAATCGCGAGCACTTCACCGTGCGTGTCGCGCAGCGTGTAGCTGGGCTCGCGCTCCACCGCCAGCAAAGCGGTGCGATCAAGCGCTGGCATGGTGGCCAGATAGACCA
Source organism: uncultured Alphaproteobacteria bacterium (assembly GCA_964625525.1). Classification (GTDB taxonomy): domain Bacteria; phylum Pseudomonadota; class Alphaproteobacteria; order JAJFIK01; family JAJFIK01; genus CAZVEE01. The sequence continues at coordinate 22,929 of CAZVEE010000005.1, forward strand.
TCAACACGATAAAGGCGGCGCAGATCCCCAGCAGCGCCCCCAGGCGCCAGGTCACCGCCCACACACCCGCCCCCAGGCGCGCGCTCCAATGAGGCGTGTCGTCGTCGAAGGGCTCGTGTGGCGGCGGCGTCATGGGTGGCCTCGCGAGGGCTGGACGGGCGGCTCAAGCCGCTGGGGCGCAAAGCGCGGATGACTCTGGGATACCAGGGGGATATACGGGGAACAATTCGGCATCAATACGGCGCGCAGGGTCCGCGCGTCCTGGAGCGCATCCCGGTCATGACAGTCACCCCTTTCTGGCGGCACAAACCGCTGTCGCGCCTGACCCAGGCGGAATGGGAATCCCTGTGCGACGGCTGCGCCAAATGCTGTCTTTTGAAGCTCGAAGACGATGAGCCGGAGCCGGGCGAGGAGCCTCTGACCGCCTATACTCAGGTGGCCTGCCAGCTTCTGGATCTGGGAACCTGCCGGTGTACGGATTATCTGCGCCGGGCGCGTCGCGTCCCGGACTGTATCGTTCTGAGACCGGATAATCTGGATCAGGTCGCCCACTGGCTGCCGGGGACCTGTGCCTATCGTCTGCTCCATGAGGGCCAGGACCTGCCTTGGTGGCATCCTCTGATCAGTGGCGAACAGGGTTTGGTGCACCGCATCGGCGTCAGCCTGCGCGGCGCTATGGTGCCTGAAGAGGCGGTCGCGGCGGAAGATCTAGAGGATTACATTATCCCCCAGGCGCGAATCGACAGCGCCCCAGCGAGCCCCGCGGATGTGGATGAGATAGACGATCGCCTCTAAGCGACGACAATTGCATTCGTCGCATCCTGTCCGCCATCGGCCGAAAAAGTGTCCGCTGGCGGACACTTCGGACAGGTCCCCGTTACTCTCAGGGCACAGCCGTGCACAGTCGGCGGAAAGTCTTCATGATTTCGCTGTTTCCTTGTCAAAGGCGCGTTTAAGTAAGATGCGGGCCTGTCAAATGGGGTCCGGATCACGGGCCCGGAGTTGACTGGGCCGCAGAGGAGGGAGTGTCAGCGCATCATGGGGGACACGAACAAGGATTTCGCCACGCTGCTCTACAAACTCCTCATCGTTGAGGACGTGCAGAGCGTCAAGCAGGTCGCCGCGGCTCTCGGCATGAAGGAACAGTCTTTGTACAGCCGATTGTACGGGCGCGTGCGCTTCTCCGTGGAGGAGGCACGCCAGGTGCTGCGTATTCTCAATGATGTGCGGGTTGCGGATTATTTCCTCGAAGACTCGCCGTTTGTCGCCGTAGAGCGTGCCGAAGGCGTGGAGCGGGCGGCCGAGGATGTGCGCAGCCAGGCGAGCACCACCCTGTTCGATGTGACTGACCTGATGCGTGAGGTGGAGATTTCGCTCTCCGATGACGGGCGGATCGACCACCGGGAAAAGGTGCGCATTGAGGAGCGCCTGCAAGAGGCCGAACGCTCGCTGACGGCATTGCGCAACACCGTCAAGTCCATCGGGCATAAGGCGGCCACCAGTACCTGACCCAGGGCCGGTGCGCCGTCATCACGCAACCCTGAGAGGTCCGTGCGACTGTGCGGCACTCGCCTTATGCGCCGTTCAGCTTAAATTCAGGCTGAGGTAAATACACAAGGCGAGCTATGATGATTGTACAGCGCCTGATATGCGGACTGGTCGCGGCGATATGCGCCGGTCTGCTCTTTTTTGCCGTGCCGCCCCACGCCAGCGGTGGTCTGACGGGGGTGAGCCTGGCCGAGGCCGCGCGCCGTGACGACGAGCGTATTCCCAATCAAATCCGCCGCGGCGAGCTGGTTCCCATGGAACAAGTCGTCCGGCGCATTCGCCGCACGACCGACGGGCGCCTTCTCGACGCCACGTTGGATCGCAGACGCATGCACTATCGCATCCGTTGGTTGCGCAACAATGGCGAAGTGCAGCTTTACATTGTCGATGCTCGCACCGGGCGGATCCTCTCTGTGCGCCGTGGCGGCCGTGGGTACTGACCGCACTTCTGCTTGTCCGTGAAATGCCGGTATACTGATGCCATGCGCGTTTTAGTCGTAGAAGACGAGCCCGCCCTAGCGCGGCAACTGGCAGACACCCTGGGCGAGGCCGGGTATGCGGTTGATTGTGCCCGCGACGGGGAAGAGGGCCATCATCTCGGCGATACCGAGCCTTATGACGCGGTGGTGCTCGATTTGGGCCTGCCCAAGCTAGACGGGGTGTCGGTGCTGGAGCGCTGGCGCCGGGATGGGCGCACTATGCCGGTGCTCATTCTCACCGCTCGGAACGAATGGCGTGACAAGGTCGCGGGCATCGATGCGGGGGCGGATGATTATGTCACCAAACCCTTCTACACCGAGGAGGTGCTCGCCCGCCTGCGGGCGCTATTGCGCCGGGCCGCCGGCCATGCCTCCGCCGAGATTACCTGCGGGGCGCTGCATCTGGACACGCGCACCGCGCGCCTGACCGTGGACGGACGGCCCGTCAAACTCACCTCGCTCGAATATCGGCTGATCTCCTACATGCTCCACCATAAGGGGCGGGTGGTCTCCCGCAGCGAGCTGGTGGAACACCTCTATGATCAGGATTTCGACCGGGATTCAAACACGATCGAGGTGTTCGTGGGCCGACTGCGCCGCAAGCTCGGCTCGGATACTATTCGCACGGTGCGGGGACTTGGTTATGTGCTCGATGATCCACACTTAGATCAGTGTTCGGAGACTTCCGCGTGACGCCCCTGCGCTCCTTGTCCATGCGCCTGGTGGCGGGCGCGTTGCTCTGGTGTATGGCGGCGTTCATTGTCGGGGGCCTGGTGCTCGCGTCCTTGTTCAAAAGTGCGGTGGAACGGGCACTGGATGAACGTTTGCAGGTCATCGCCGATACCGTGACCAGCCTGGCAACGGTGCGTGCTAATGGCGATGTGGGCCTGCGCCGTCCGCTCTCGGACAATCGCTTTGACCGCGTGTTTTCCGGCTGGTACTGGCAGATCGATGTGCCGGCTCATGCGGGGGAGCGGGCGCGGGTTCTGGCGCACTCCCGCTCCCTGTGGGACGCGGAGCTGGACTTGCCGGCGCCGGCCCGGGCCGCACCGGATGCCTTTGAGGACCGGCGTCTCGTGGGCGGGCCGGACGGTCAGACATTGCGCGCGCTCTCCCGGCCCGTGGGGCTGTTGGGGGCGGACCGGCGCTTTCGCCTGACGGTCGCGGCCGATGTGAGTGGCATGCATCAGGAGATCGCGGGCTTTAACACCACGCTCTGGTGGTCGCTGGGGCTGATGGGCGCGGTGTTGATCGTCACCTTGCTGATACAGGTGCGCATCGGCCTGTCGCCCTTGGGCGAAGTGCGCCGGGGGCTCACGGCGGTGCGCTCCGGCGAGGCCCAGCGCCTGACCGGTCATTTCCCGCTGGAAATCGAGCCACTCGCGCAAGAAGTCAATCGTCTGCTCGATCACAACCGTGCCGTGGTAGAGCGGGCACGCACACAAGTGGGCAATCTCGCCCACGCCCTCAAGACGCCGCTGAGTGTTCTGTCCAACGCCTCCAAGACGGAAGCGGGTCTGTTGGGGCCTATGGTCGGCGAACAGACCGGCGTCATGCGCGCCCAGGTGGAGCGCTATCTGGCCCGCGCCCGCACCGCCGCCTCGGCCGAAGTGCTGGGTGCGCGCTCGCCCGTGCGACCGGTCATCGAGGATATTGTTCGGACCCTGTCGAAGATTAATCGCGAGCGCGGGCTGAGCGTCGAGATTGACGTGCCCGAGCAACTGCTGTTCCGGGGAGAGCGGGCGGACCTGGAAGAGATCGCCGGTAACTTGTTGGACAACGCCTTTAAATGGGCGCGTGGCCGCATCCGGGTCGGGCTGCGCAGCGCTGATGTGGCGGGCTCGGCGGAAGGGAACGAGGCGACGGCCTTCCTGCGTCTGGCGGTCGGTGATGACGGGCCCGGCCTGCCCGTGGACTGCCGCGAGCAGGCACTGCGGCGGGGTGCGCGCCTTGATGAGACGGTGCCGGGATCGGGCCTCGGCCTCTCCATCGTCGGCGACATTGTTGACGCCTATCGCGGTCATCTGGCCCTGGAGGAGTCCGCGCTTGGGGGGCTGGAGGCGGTCGTTATGTTGCCGCGCGCCTGAGCGGCCGCGGCTTTGCCTTCGGCGGCTTTGACAATCGGCCTGTTCACCCCGATATCTCTCGCCAAGATCCAGAAGGCGAGGACCCCATGGCCCAGGATACCCCGACAGCGCTCGAAAGCCGCGAGCGGGCGGATGACGCGCGGCTGCACTCGCCCTCGGCGGCGCGGAACAAAGAGCCGGTGCTGGCGGTCCTGCGCGCCCATCTGCCGGTCGGTGCCCGGGTGCTGGAAGTGGGCAGTGGGACGGGCGAGCACGCGGTGCATTTCGCCGCGCATTTGGACCGGGTCGTCTGGCAGCCCAGCGAACAAGACCCGGACGCGTTCGCCAGCACCGCCGCCTGGGTGACCCATGCGGGTCTTGCGGGCTTGCGCCCACCAGTGCGGCTCGATGTGTGTGAGGCCCGCTGGCCCGTGGAAGACGACGCCCCATTCCAGGCGGTGCTGTCGCTGAACATGATTCATATCGCCCCTTGGGCCGCTGCCGAAGGCCTGGTGGCCGGTGCCGCCCGGGTCCTTACACCCTCTGGTGCGCTTATGCTGTATGGGCCGTTTGCCAAAGGAGGCGTGCACAGCGCGCCCTCGAACGCCGCTTTTGATGAGAGTCTGAAGGCCCGCAATCCGGCCTGGGGTGTGCGTGATCTTGATCAGGTCGAGGCGCTGGCTCAGGCGCATGGCTTTGCCTTGCGCGCGGTGGTCAGCATGCCGGCGCATAATCTCACCGTGATTTTTCACAAAAGCGAAGGGACCGCGTGATGCTAGAGCTGCTCGCGATCCTGTTCGCGCTGCCCATTGTGGGGCTAATCGTCTGGCCGTTATGGCGGGCGCAAGCCCGCGTGGCGGCGGTTTTGGTGGCGGTGGTGCTGCTCGGCGGCGGCGCGGGGCTTTACAATCTGCTCGGGTCGCCGACGCTGCCGCCGGCACCTTATGAGCCGCGCCTGCAAGCTCTGCGGGCCCAGCCGCCCGAGGCGCTGACATTGGGCGAGGTCATCCACATTATGGAAGCCGAGATCCGCGCCCGCCCCGAGGATGGGGTGGGCTGGCGGCATTTGGGCACGCTCTACACCATGGCCGGCGCCTATGATCATGGGGTGCATGCATTGGGCCGCGCGGTGAGCCTGGGCCAGAGCGATGCCGACACCCTGTCGCGCCTGGGCGAAGCGCTGGTGCTGGAAGCGGGGGGGCAGGTCACGCCTCGGGCCCGTGCGGTGTTCGAGGCGGTGCTGGAGCAGGCCCCCGCCACGCCTCGCGCCCGCTACTACGCCGCTCTGGACTTGGAACAGCAGGGCGAGGGGGATGCGGCTGCGTCGGCCTATGGGGCCTTGGTGGCTGATCTGCCCCCCGAATCGCCTTGGGCCGGGCAGGCCGCCACCCGCCGCGCTGCCTTAACGCCGGGCCCCGACAGCGCCGCGGTGGAAGCCGCGGCTGCCTTGTCGCCGGAAGACCGCCTGGCCATGGTCGAAGGCATGGTGGCCGGTCTCGCCGATCGCCTGGAGGCCGATCCCATGGATCCAGCCGGCTGGGCCCGGCTCCTGCGCAGCTATCTGGTCCTGGGTCGGGAGGCGGACGCTCGCGCCGCCCTGGCGCAAGCCCGCAACGCGCTGAGCGGGTCGCCGGACCAGTTGCGCGAGGTGGAAGCCGCCGCCCGGGGGCTTGGCCTCGCCACGCAATGAGTGGCCCCTCACGCTCTTGTGGAGGGAATTATCAACCAATCCCGGCTAGTCTGAGACTGACCGGTGGGTGTCTGGCGCCCCCCGTGTGGAGTCGATTTTTTGTCACTTCGCCGTGAAAGGGTCTTTTTGAAAGATTTATGACGTACTATACTCTTGGGCTTGATGGTCGGGTTCAGGCTGTGGTTGAATACCTGTCAGAACGACCGATCTAATTCTCTAAGTCGGGGATGAGCCCACGCAAGAGCGATCCGGCGCGGACAAACGCACCAGATCGCCAGCATGGTGGGTCTATGGGCACAAGGCCGATGGTCAGACGGCCAAAGGCCGATGGTCAGACGGCCAAAGGCCGATGGTCAGACGACCAAAGACCGAACGCCCGGTTTAGAGTTTTCACATTTGGGCGAGTGACTGCGCCAAATCGTGCTCTCCGGTGGAAACAAACCCGCCGGTCTTACATATCCTCTTTACGTCCCGCGAATGCGCGGCCACTGCGGGGCGTAACGGGGCGGGTTAGCCCAACGGTTTCATCCCCCCTCTCGCCGAGGGTTGACCCGCCCCAATTAAGCCCTATTCGGCGCCAAGTGCAACCTCACTGCCAATTGTCTTGTGTTTTGTGCGTTCCGTCGCAGACCCCCAGTAGATCTGGACCACAACGGCCCCACCCCTTATGTGGAAGTCTCCGCATGAAAAGTCGGGGAGGCCGCGACAGTGAGCACGGAACTTGGACACTTTGCCCTGTGCCTGGCATTCGTGCTGGCGCTGGTGCAAGGCGTACTGCCGCTGGCGGCGGGACCCCTGGGGCGACCGGAATGGCGGTCCGTGGCGGTGCCCGCGGCGCAGGCGCAGTTCGTGCTGCTGGCCTTGTCCTTCGCGGCGCTGACGGCGGCGTTTCTCGCCTCCGATTATTCCGTGCGCCTGGTGGTGGCCCATTCCCACTCGGCCAAGCCCTGGCTCTACAAGCTGACGGGGGTGTGGGGCAATCATGAAGGCTCCATGTTGCTCTGGGCGTTGATTTTGGCGCTGTTTGGCGCCATTGCCGCGACAGCGCACCAAAGCCTCCGCCAGAGCTTCCGCGCCCATGTGCTTGGGGTGCAAGGGCTGATCGGCGCGGCCTTCTTAGCCTTTATCTTGTTCACCTCTAATCCGTTCATGCGCATGGATCCCGCGCCGCTGGAGGGGCAGGACCTCAACCCCCTCTTGCAGGATCCGGGGCTGGCCTTCCATCCGCCGTTTCTCTATCTGGGCTATGTGGGCTTCTCCATCACCTTTGCCTTCGCCGTTGCAGCCCTGATTGAGGGCCGTGTGGACGGGACCTGGGCGCGGGCACTGCGCCCCTGGGCGCTGGGCGCTTGGATGGCGCTGACCTTGGGCATCGCGCTTGGCTCCTGGTGGGCCTATTACGAGCTGGGCGGGGGCGGCTGGTGGTTCTGGGATCCGGTGGAGAATGCCTCGCTCATGCCCTGGCTGTTGGGCACGGCGCTGCTGCATTCGGTCATTGTGGTGGAAAAGCGCGGCGCGCTGCGCCAATGGACCGTGCTGCTGGCGATTTTGACATTTGTTATGAGCCTGCTGGGGACGTTCCTGGTGCGCGCGGGCGTGCTCACCTCGGTCCATGCCTTTGCCAATGATCCCGAACGCGGGGTCTTTATCTTGATGATCTTGGTGGCGGTGACTGGCGCCGCGCTCGCGCTCTATGCCGTGCGGGCGCGCAGCTTGGCGGGCGGTGGCGCGTTTGCGCCGGTGAGCCGGGAAGGGGCCCTCATCCTCAACAACCTGATCCTGGTGACTGTCTGCGCCACAGTGTTGATCGGCACGCTCTATCCGCTGTTTTTGGACGCGCTCGGGGCGGGCGCGATTTCCGTCGGGCCACCCTATTTCAACATGACCGTGGTGCCGTTGATGCTGCCGCTGTTGGCGGTGTTGCCGGTGGGGGCCATGCTTGCTTGGAAAAAGGCAGACGCGGGCGCGGTGCTCAGCCGGCTCTATGCGGCCGTGGGCGCGGCCGTTTTGACCATCGTGCTGGTGCTGGCCTTCACCGGCGGTGGGCCGGTGCTGGCGGCGCTGGGCATGGGGCTTGCGGCGTGGCTCGTGGTGGGCGCCTTTGCCGATGTCGCGGAGCGGGCGGGCCTGTGGCGGCGTCCGGTGGATTGGGCCCATGGCTTTCGCGCCTTCGGCCGCGCCTTGCGTTTGCCGCGCGCAGTGTGGGGCCAGGCACTCGCCCATGCGGGCCTGGGTATCATGGTGGCGGGCATTGTCGGCGTCACGGCCTATGAGACCGAACTCATCAAACGCATGAGCCCCGGTGAGAGCATGGCCGTAGGCCCCTACAGCTTACGCTTTGACCAGGTCCGCGAGGCCGACGGATCCAACTATCGCGCCACCCAAGGCGTCTTCCACCTGCAGCGTGATGGCGAGACCGTGGCCGTGCTGACACCGGAGCGCCGCTTCTACCCGGCCGCCCGCCAGCCCACCACCGAAGTGGGCATCTACACGACCGGCTTCGGCGACATCTATGTGGCCCTGGGCGAATCCCAGGCGGCACAGACCGGCAGTGGCACGGCCTGGACCGTCCGCGCCTGGGAGAAGCCGTTGATCCCCTGGATCTGGGGGGGCGCGCTGGTGATGGTCTTTGGCGGCGGTCTCGCCCTGGTCGCGCGGCGCCCGGCGGTGCGGATGCAGATGGCCGAGGCGGCGCAGACCGAGCCGGCCGGCCGGCTGGGACCGGAGCGCACGGCATGAGAGCCTTTCTGAGTGTCCTTCTGGGCCTGCTGTTGCTCGTGTCACCACCGGCCTTGGCGCTGGAGCCCGACGAAGTGCTGGACGACCCGGTGCTGGAGCAGCGGGCGCGGGACTTGTCCCGGGAGTTGCGCTGCCTGGTCTGTCAGAACGAGAGCATTGACGACTCGCCCGCGCCGCTCGCCCGCGATCTGCGCATTCTGGTGCGCGAGCGGCTGGTGGCCGGTGATACCAACGCTGAGGTGCTGGCCTTTGTGCGCGAGCGCTACGGCGACTATGTGCTGATGACCCCGCCGGTGCAGGCCAACACGGGCTTGTTATGGGCCGCACCGCTTCTGGTCTTGATTGCGGGAATCGGACTTGCCATCCATCTGTTCCGGGCGCATAGGCTGAGTGCGGAGGACGCTGCCGGCGACTGAGCGTCCATCCGACACAATCAAAGGAGTGGACCCATGGCCGCCGCCGAGCGCATCACTTTTCCCGGCAGTACAGGCGCGACCCTGGCCGCGCGGTTGGACCGGCCCGGTAATGGGCGCCCGCGTGCCTTCGCGCTGTTTGCCCATTGTTTTTCCTGTTCCAAGGATATATTCGCGGCGGCCCGCATTTCCCAGGCGCTGGGCGATCACGGCATCGCGGTGTTGCGCTTCGATTCCACCGGGCTCGGTCATTCCGACGGGGATTTCGCCAACACCAATTTCTCCTCCAATGTGGAGGACCTGCTCGCGGCTGTGGACTACATGCGGGCCCATCAAGAGGCGCCGGCGCTGCTGATCGGCCATTCCCTTGGCGGTGCGGCGGTCCTCATGGCGGCGGCCCAGGTGCCTGAAGCGCGCGCGGTCGTCACGCTCGCGGCCCCCGCCGACACCGAGCATGTGGTGAACAATTTCATTGAGCACCTGCCCGAGATCGAAGCGCGCGGCGAGGCTCAAGTGCAGCTCGGCGGCCGGCCTTTCACCATCAAGCAGCAATTCGTGGAGGATCTGCAGGGGCAGAAAGTGGTCGAGGCCGCCAAAGAGCTCAAGCGCGCCTATCTGGTCATGCATGCCCCCCTCGACCAGACCGTGGGCATCGACAATGCCACGCGGCTGTTCGTGGCGGCGCGCCATCCAAAGAGCTTTGTGTCCCTCGATAATGCCGATCACCTTATTACCCGCCGGGCCGACGCTCATTATGCGGCCGAAGTGATTGCTGCGTGGGCCAGCCGCTATCTGACCGAGGGGGAGGACGCGCAAGGCACGCCGGGCCTTGCCAATCCTCCTGCGAGCACGGTGACCGTGCGCGAAACCGACGACCGGTCTTACGCAGCGGAGATGGCCGCGGGGCGTCACCGCCTGTTCGGTGATCAGCCCATGCCCATCGGTCAAGACCTGGGGCCAAATCCTTACGACTATCTGTCCTTGTCCCTTGCTCTGTGCACGACGCAAACGGTGCGCATGTATGCCGGCCGCAAGAAACTCGACTTGGCGCCCGTGACCGTCTCCGTGCATTCCGAGAAGGTCTATACCGAGGATTGTGAAGGCTGCGTGGATGGGAAGGGGATGAAAGTCTTGCACCTGACCCGCACGCTGATCCTGCCGCCTGATGTGCCCCAGGACGTGGCCGCGCGATTGCTGGAGATTGCTGACCGGTGTCCAGTGCATCAGACCTTGGCGCACCACCATGCGGTGATCACAACATCTCTGGGCAGCTAAGATCCCGGGCCGCGTGATCGCAGTCACACAACCGTTTGTGCCAATCCGGGAAGGGCTGTCAGGCTCGCACTTCTGCCTTACCCTGCTCTGTGTCCACCGAAGACGTGCCGAGTCGTCTTCAAGACTGTCCGTATCGTAACCTTTTCGACAGTTCTGTTTAAGGTGCCTACGGATAGGCTTGCATTGAAATCGGCGCCGATGGTTAGGCGGACGGGGATGGGAGATGAGGTCGTCAAGAGCCTGACTCCAAAAGCGACGGATCGCACGAACTCTTCCCGTTCTAGTCTTGCAATCGGATCTTCGGATCGCCCATCGCGGGCGCCCTCTGCAATGGGCTTGCCACGCGACCGCGCGAGGGATGAGACGCCTCAATCCGAGTCATCGGAGCAGGCTGAAGAGTTGTCTGGGGGCCAGCGCTGAAGTGCTGGTTGGCAAGGGGTGGAGATCGCAGGCGCAGGGCTGAAGCATGGCGGTGTTATCGACCACGCTCCTGCGATCTCAGCCGCCTTGGCATGGAACACGTGGCACGCAAAGACGGTCACACTCCTTGTCCCCGTGAACCAAGAGACGCGCCGCATACGAATGGTGTGCGGCATGAGATGGACTTGCAGCGCAGGACAGCGCGCAGTCCTCAGCATGGAAACTGCCTTAAACGGCAGAGTTGAGACGACAGCACGGTGGCGCGGTACTCTCCGGACGGAGATCACGATCCTCATAAAGGATCCCGCCAGATGTCACCGGCCGGGAGACAGCGGCCCCCGCCCCGTCACTCCATTGGGGCCGTTGTAGGGCTACACTGGTGGTGGGCGACCTCATCCCCCCGACCTGCCCCGGTGTAGCCCTTAATTTATGGTCATGATGATAGGGTCGCAAGCGGTCGACGGGTCCGATCCTGCGGGAGCGGGCCGGCGACCCCCGTGAATGGTCATCGGATACAGGCTGTGTTCAGATGACTCATGAAGCGCGCGAGGCGGCGGTGTGACCGCGGACCAAGAGGCCCCCTGGCGCATTTCCGCCTTGTTTTTCATCGACTTTGATCTGACTTCGACAGGATGTGGCGGCGGTAGGCATATCACTAAGAGCAGGATCGAACCGATGGAAACTCTGATCCACCCTAGCCCTGGCCAGCCCGCAAGCGGCGGTCAGCGGAACGACGCTCAGGACACCCTCACAATGCGTATTTTGGTTATTGAGGATGATCGCGAAGCGGCGGCCTATCTGGTCAAAGGCCTGAAGGAAAGCGGCCACGTGGTCGATCATGCCGCCGATGGCGGCGAGGGGCTCGAAATGGCCCGGGTCGGCCAATACGATCTGCTCATCGTCGATCGTATGTTGCCGGTCATGGACGGATTGTCCGTGGTCACCACATTGCGTGCTGAAAGCAACGCCACACCGGTGTTGTTCCTCAGCGCCTTGGGCCAGGTGGATGACCGGGTCAAAGGCCTCAAGCATGGCGGCGACGATTACCTCGTCAAACCCTATGCCTTCACCGAGTTGCTGGCGCGCATGGAAGCGCTGGTGCGTCGGCGCACGCCCGACGAAGTGCAGACGCGCTTCGTGGTCGGCGATCTGGAGATGGACATCCTGAAGCGCAAAGTGCGCCGCGGCGACAAAGCCATCGATCTTCAGCCCCGCGAGTTCCGCCTGCTGGAATATCTTATGAAGCATGCGGGCCAAGTGGTGACGCGCACCATGCTCCTTGAGAATGTGTGGGAGTATCACTTCGATCCCCAGACCAACGTGATCGACGTGCACATCTCTCGCCTGCGCGCGAAAATCGATAAGAACTTCGATCAACCACTGCTGCACACGGTGCGTGGCGCGGGCTACACTCTGCGCGCCAGCCTGTAAGTTGGCGCCACGCGCGCTTCGGAGCGCACGCGAGATCCATGCGGTTCGGGCCCTGGCGTGAGCGGGGCACGGACCGCGTTGCCTGTCCCGGACCCACCCCGTCCGGCGGACGGCCTGCCGGGGGACACGCCATGGGGGAACGGCCAAATCTTCTCAACACTGCGGTCTTCAAGCTGACCTTGATCTACATGATCATATTCGGGGGCTTTGCCTCGCTGATCGTGGTGTTCTTCTACTATTCAACGGTCACCTTCATGGCTCGCCAGACCGACCAGACTATCCAGGCGGAGGTGGTCGGGCTCGCGGAAGCCAATCGGGGCATGGGATCGCGCCAGGGGTTGCTCGATATCGTCACCCGGCGCAGCGAAGAACTCAGCGACAGCCTCTATCTGCTCGCCAGCGAAGACCGCACCCGCATCGCCGGCAATCTGGTGGCCTGGCCCGAAGGCCAGCTCGATGACGGGGCTTGGATCACCTTTCCCTATGAGCGGCAGACCCGCGACGGGGTCGAGACCCGCCAGGCCCGCGCCCGTATCTTTCAGCTCACCAGCGGTGACATGCTGGTGGTGGGCCGGGACATCGAGCAGCGTCTGGATATTGAAAGCACTCTGACCTTCGCGCTTTTCACTGCGATTGGTTTCATCTTGTTGGTGGGCGGGGGCGGCGGTGTGGTGTTGTCGCGCAGTGTGTTGCACCGGATTGACCGCATCAACCGCACCAGCCGCGATATCATGGCCGGTGATTTGTCCCGCCGCGTGCCGGTCCAGGGCGAGGATGACGAGCTTGATCAGCTCGCTGATAACCTCAACGCCATGCTGGAGCAGATCGAGCGGCTGATGACCGGCATGAAAGAGGTCACGGACAATGTGGCCCATGATCTGCGCTCGCCTCTGACGCGGCTGCGCAACCGCCTTGAAGTGGCGCTGATGTCCCAGGGCGAGGAAGACGAGTACCGGGCCGCCATCGAGAAATCCATTCAAGATGCCGATCACCTGCTCGCCACGTTCAATGCGCTCCTCAGCATTGCTCAGCTTGAGGCGGGCGCCTCGCGCGATTCCATGGGGCCGGTCGCGGCTGGCGATGTGGTGCGCGATATCGCCGAGCTTTACGAGCCCGTGGCAGAATCAAAGGATGTCTCCTTCGATCTGAACGCCGAGGGGCAGGGCGTGGTGTGGGGTAATCGCGAGCTTCTGTCCCAGGCCATGGCCAATCTCATGGACAATGCCATCAAATACACGCCCGGCGGCGGGGCCGTAACGGTCCGGCTGCATCTGCCGGATGCGGAGGATCCCATGGTGCGGGTATCCGTCTGTGACAGTGGGCCGGGCATTCCCGAAAGCGATCGCACCCGCGTGCTCAAGCGGTTTGTGCGTCTGGAGGCGAGCCGCAATACCCCTGGCAGCGGCCTCGGCCTAAGCCTCGTCTCGGCGGTCGCGCGCATGCATGATGGCGCCCTCAGCCTCGGGGACAGCGACCTGGCCCCCGGCAAGGGCCGCACCGCGCCAGGGCTGAAAGCAACAATCCACCTGCCCCATAAACCGCTTTAGCGACCGGCGACAAGCGGTGCGATGGCGGCGCCGATGAAAAGCTGCGGTTCCGACGGCGGTTCAAGGCCTTCGGCCGCCTCGATCTGACCGACGCAGGCCATTGCCTTCTCGGCGAGATCCGTCCAGGACCGCGCCGCGTCCCAGTTTTCCAGAATGCACCGGTCAAAGAACGGATAGACGTCATCCTCCCCGCAGCCAAAGGATGTGCGGTCGGCCCGGGCGGCGGTGAGGATGAAACGGTTGGACCGCCGCCAGCGCTCTTCGACAAAAATGCCCGAATAGCAGGCGGAGAGGACGGCGATCACGGGCTGGTCCTGACACAGAAGATCCACCATCTCCCAAAACGCGACCGGGGTGAGCCGGTCACGCCCAAAGGTCAGGCCGATCTCATCGCCATGGCTGGTGAGATAGAAAAGGCATCCATCGCCGGTCATGTTCTTCAAATGCGCCAGTTCCCGGCGGAGCACGGCCGGGGTGGACCGGCGCACGCCATCGGCTTTGAAGTCCTGGGGAACGACCGAGAACTGGCGCACGAAGCGAGCCTCGAAGCCGGCACCCAGCAAGCGCTCAGTGACGACGCCGCGCGCCTTGTCAAAGGCCCGTGTCGGCGCGCCACTTGCCGCCGTATTGTCGCCCGCCGCCACAATAACGCTCCACGCACCCGGCTGGCTGAGCGGATGGGCCTCCTCGGCCTGCGCCAGGGTCGCAGTCATCAGGGGCGTGGTCATCAGGGTCGCGGTCATCAGGGTCAGGATGATCGCGATGATGCGTTTCATGCCGCTGCTCCTCCTGGTGGATGCGCCAGGCGCTGCGCCTGTTCCTCGCGCACGAACAACATGCCCAGCCCCCCAACAATGAGATAGAGCACCACCACGGAGAGGCCAATCCGTTGAGACCCGCTGGCATCCGTCAGCACCGCAATAGCGAAGGGCGCGGTGAAGGCGGTGGCCTTGCCGGTGAGGGTGTAGAGACCGAAGAACTGCGCCGACATGCCCGGCGGTGCGAGTTTGGTCATCAGGGTGCGGCTGGCCGCGAGCGCCGGGGCGCCGAACAACGCACTCAAAAAGCCCACCAGCATAAACACCTGTTCCGGCAGGCTAGTGTATCCCATCTGCGCCAGTGCCGGACCCACCACGGGCAGGATGGTTGCGCGGGTATCGTCAGCCAACGGCAGGTAGAACAAGGTCTCTGGCGTGGTGCCAAGGTTCAGCACGAGGGCCGCCAGGAATAGAAACACCGCTCCGATGATCGTCCGCTTGGACCCAATCCAGTCATCAATGAACCCGCCAACCACGCCCCCGATTGTGGTCAGGATCAGCGCGATGGCTGAATAGGCGGTGATCTGCGCGACGGTCCAGTCGAAAATGCCACCGGCGTAAATGCCCAAAAAGGTGCTGGTGACGACGATGCCGTCATAATAGATCGTCCGTGCCAACAGAAAAATGGCGATGTTCTTATAGCGACCTAGTTCCCGGAAGGTCTCGAACAGCGTCGCCGTACCCTGACGAATGGCGGGCCCAAACCCGATGCCCGTTCGTGGCCGGTCTGGTGTGAAGAAAAGCAGCGGTAAAGCGAACAGGATTGTCCAGATGGCGCAAAGCGGCCCGATGATCCGCTCCACTTCATAAGCGTCTTTTGAGAGCCCGAGGGCAGGGGTCTCGGGCCAGGAAAACAGGCTCAGCCAAATCACCAGGGTCGCGATGCTGCTGACATAGGACATGGCATAGCCGGTGCCACTCATGAAGCCCACCCGCGCAGGTGTGACGATGGACGGCAACATTGCGTTGTGAAAGACACTGGCGATTTCCAAGCTGACCGCACACAGCACGATGAGTGCACCGGCGAGCAAGATGGAGCTGTCAAAGCCTGGGACGGCAAACCATAGCAGGGTCATGCCCACGGCCCCCACCAGCACCCCCGCCAGCAGTCCCGGCTTACGGGGCCCGGCCGCATCCGCGATGGACCCCAAAAACGGGCTCACCAGCGCCACCAGCAGGCCCGCCGTACCCTGAACATAGCCCCAGAGCGCTTGACCCCGGGTCGGGTCCCCGACAATGGTCTGGGCAAAGAAGGGCGCGAACACAACAATGGCCAGGGTTACAAAATAGGGGCCTTGGGCGGCCTCGTAGAGGATCCAGGACCAGCGCCCGAGGCCCGAGGCTGGTGTGCCTCCGTCAACGGTCCGCTCGCGCTGCGCGTCTGCGTGGCTCATGGCCGTGGTCATGCCCTGTGTCCCCTGATTCCCGTGTGCGCGGACCCGCCGGGACCCGCCTGTGCGGCCAGCATGGGGCTTTTTGGCCGCCCCGCCAAGCCCGAGGGCGTGGCAGGCCTCTCGCCGTGCTTCCGAATCACAGGAGCGGGGCCGTGAAACCGACTGCCCCGTGCGCGGATGATTGGGTGGTCCGGCGCCTCTTCTGGTTGGTCGATCCGTAACGGATCGCCACTGGCGCGCGCACAAACCTTAACTGGTTCTTAGGGTTTTTGGCCGCGACTATGCTCAAACCCAGAAAAATGCAGGGATCGAGCGCGGCCGCTCTTGCAAAACGGCTAAAAAGTCCGCATGCCTGATGATAAGGGGGTGCACCCCGCGTGGGGGATCGCGGGTTGCGTGGTCCGTCTGTATCCCAACTGCCGTGGCGGGGCACAAAGCCCGACGGCATGTGGGATGGAGAAGACGGAGCGGCACTGCTCTCTGCGCCCGATGGTGGATCCGTAACGCGGTCGTGCTGTCGGGAACCGGACTGTTCTGGGGTAGTGGGCCCGTCGCGGCGGGCTCTCCAGACCGCCTATGGGGCGGTCTCTCGTGAGAGGATGAAGTGATGAGCAAAGCAGACTTTATCGATCAGATCGCCGAGAAGGGCGACATGAGCAAGGCTGAAGCCAAGCGAGTCGTGGAACTCGTGTTCGGCGAGGTCGAAGCCGGCCTCAAGAAGGCTAAGAAAGAAGGCAAGTACACCATCGGGACGTTGGGCACCTTCTCGGTCACCAAGCGTCCCGCGCGCAAGGGGCGCAACCCGCGCACCGGCGAAGAGATCAAGATCAAGGCCTCAAAGACCCTGCGCTTTAAGCCGGCCGCCAATCTGAAGCGCGCCGCCGGCTGCTGAGGTCTTGTCAGGATCGCCACCGGGTGAGATGCCCAAGCGTGGTTGGATCGCGACGGCCAAGAACCCCGCGCACAGGATCGCCTGCGTGCGGGGTTTTGTGTGGCGTGGCTTCGAACACCTCTTTTGCCGCCGATCCTGGGGCGTTAGAGTGACGCAGCCACCAGAGATAAGACCGCGATGAACGCGCCGCACAGGGAGAGCCGCCGCCCATGGCCAAACTGCCGTTTCTGACGGGTCTTGGCCGTTTTGGACGGCTGCCCTTGCCCCATGACCCGGAGCGGGTCGACCGCGTGCGCGACGACCTGGCGCCGATTCTAGACCGGCTGCCGGCCTCTTTCGATCTCTTCACCCTGGTGGATGGGGTGGTGGGTAACAGCCCTTATCTCACGCGCTTGATGCTGCGCGATGTCGATCGGCTGCCCACGACCCTGGAGCAAAGCCCCGCCGCGGCCATGGATGCGGTCTTGGCGCGCGCGCGGGATAGCTGGCGCGATGCACAGTCCCTCTCGATACTGATGGACCGGCTGCGCCGCGCCAAAGCAGATGGCGCCTTCATTATCGGCCTGGCCGATCTTGCCGGGGTCTGGAGCCTGGACGAGGTCATGGCCCGGCTCAGTGATCTGGCGGATACCTGCCTGCAGGCCGCGTGTTCCTGGTTACTGCGCGATCTGGCGGCGCGCGGTCGGCTCGATCTGCCGAACCCGGACGACCCGCAGATGGGCTGCGGCCTTACCATCCTTGCCATGGGTAAACATGGCGCGCGGGAGTTGAACTATTCCAGCGACATTGACCTTGCCGTTTATTTCGATCAGGACGCCATGCCCGTGGCCGCTGGTCACAGCCCCCAGGACGTGTCCGTCGCGCTCACCCGCTCGCTGGTGAAAGTGATGCAGGAAGTCACGCCGCAGGGCTATGTCTTCCGGACGGATTTGCGTCTGCGCCCAGACCCGGCCTCCACTCAGGTGGCCGTGTCCTTCGAGACCGCCGAGCTCTATTACGAAGGCTTCGGACAGAACTGGGAGCGCGCCGCCTATATTAAAGCCCGGGCCGTGGCCGGCGATCAGCAGGCTGGTGCCCGCTTTCTGGCCCTTTTGCACCCCTTCATCTGGCGCAAGACCCTCGACTATGCCGCCATTGAAGACATCCACTCCATCAAGCGTCAGATCCATGCCCATAAGGGCCATGGTCGCATCACCATCGAAGGCCACAACATCAAGCTCGGCCGGGGTGGCATTCGCGAGATCGAGTTCTATGCTCAGACCCAGCAGCTCATCAGCGGCGGTCGCGATCCCGCCTTACGCGAGCCCACAACTATTGGCGCGCTGCGGGCGTTGGTGGCGGCGGGCCATGTGAAAGGAGCGGTGGCGGAAGATCTGATCGAATCCTATCGCTTTCTCAGAGTGCTCGAACACCGGCTGCAAATGGTTGAGGACGCCCAGACCCATGACCTGCCGCGCACGGCCGAGGGCATTGCCCATATGGCGCGGTTCACCGGCATTGGCAGCGAGGAAGCCTTCCGCGCCAGCCTGCGCGATCATCTGGAACGGGTGCAGCACCACTACAGCGAACTCTTTGAAAGCGAACCACCGCTGTCCAAGCGTTCCGGTTCCCTTGTCTTCACCGGCGTCGAAGACGATCCGGACACTATCGACACGCTCACCCGCATGGGCTTCCAGAAACCGTCCGTCGTGACACGGACGATCCGCTCCTGGCATCGGGGCCACAAGCGCGCCACACGCAGCACCCGCTCGCGCACCATTTTGACGAAGCTCATCCCCGGTTTGCTGGAAGCCTTGTCCGAGACCAGCGATCCCGACGGCGCCTTCATCCGTTTCGACCGCTTTCTCGAAGGCTTGCCCTATGGCGTGCAGGTCTTTTCGCTGTTACACGCGCATCCGGAACTTTTGAAGTTGCTGGTGGAAAGTCTCGGCATGGCCCCGCGTTTTGCCGAGTATCTGTCGCGCAATCCGGCGATCCTGGAATCCATGCTCGATCCGGGCTACTTGGCCATTCTGCCGGGGCCGCGCCGCTTGGCTGTCGATCTCGACGCAAGCCTGGCCCAGGCCCGGGATGTGGAGGACATGCTCGACCGCACGCGGCGCTTTGCGCGCGAGCACGGGTTCCGCGTGGGCTTGCAGGTGCTCACCGGCTATGCCCGCGCCCATGCGGCCGGGCGCGCCCATTCCGTCTTGGCGGATACGGTGATCCGCGCGCTGCTGCCCCATGTGGAAGCCCAGATGGCCGAGCGCCACGGCCGCGTGCCCGGCGGCCAGATGGTCGTGCTGGGCATGGGCAAGCTCGGGAGCCGGGAGCTGACGGCCGCGTCCGATCTCGACTTGATCCTCATTTACGATCACGATGGGGAAGCGGCGGCCTCGGACGGTCCGGTGCCGCTCCATGCCTCGCAGTATTTTGCCCGTCTGAGCCAGCGCTTGATCAACGCCCTGACCGCCCCGACGGCAGAAGGCAAATTCTATGAGGTCGACATGCGGCTGCGCCCGTCCGGGCGGGCGGGGCCCATCGCCACCCGGCTCGACGCGTTCGTGCGCTATCATCAGGACAGTGCCTGGACCTGGGAACGCATGGCATTGACCCGGGCGCGTGTTCTGGCGGGTCCGGAGGAATTAAGCGCGCAGGTGACGGCCGCGGTACGCACCGCGCTGTGCCGGGCCGATGATCCCGAGCGCATCCGCGCCGACGCCACCGACATGCGCGCGCGAATGGAGCGGGAATTCGGCGCCGACAATCCCTGGGATGTGAAGACCGCTAAGGGCGGTCTGATCGATTTGGAATTCATCGCCCAGGTGCTGCAACTGGTCCATGGTCCCCAGGACCCGTCACTGCTCCATCCCACCACGCGCGTGGCTTTACAGCGGCTGGCGGCGGCGGGGCATCTTGCGCCGGACAAGGCCGGGCCGCTCATTCATGACGCCCGGCTGTTGCAGAATATTGGCCAGGCCTTGACCATTGCCGTTGACGGACGAATAGACCCCGTGTCGGCCTCGCCGGCGCTGCGCTTATCCTTGTCTCGGGTTACGGGCTCGCCGTCCTTTGCCACGCTTGAAAGCGCCCTCGTTGCAGCGCAGCGACGGGTTCGGACGACTTTCGAGCAGGTGATCGGCGCGCCGGGTGCCGGGCGCTGACGATTGCCGTCTTGTGTCCGGTCAAGCGGCGCGGTCAAAAAATATTACAGAAAAAAGTCAGACTCTCTGCTTGCGCCGGGGCGATGAACCGAATACATACGCGCTTCCAAGTTTCGCCGGGTGGCGAAACATGGGGATTCCCCCTTTGGTTTCCCGTTGGTTTGAGGGAGGGCTTGATGGCCAGACTTCACCCCCAGATCACGGTGATAGCTGAAGCGGAGGCGGTACCCGCCCGAGCAGAGGTTCGATCCGTGCCGACCCCGCAGGTGGTGTCTGCGGCAATGCCTTACGAGGCCCATACGCCTTATGAGGCGAACAAGACCGAGGAACTCGGTCAGCACGACGAAAACGACTCGTCACTGCCCAAGGACTATTTCATTGAGAAGGACGGCCTGCGCTATGCAGGCTCGCACCTGATCGTTGATATGTGGAATGCGTCCGGGCTTGACGACGAAGATCTCATTCAGCGCGCCTTGCTGGATGCGGTCGAACGGGCCGGGGCAACTTTGCTCCATATCCATACTCATAAGTTCTCCGAAGGCGGCGGCGTGTCCGGCGTTGCGGTGCTCGCTGAATCGCATATCAGCGTTCATACCTGGCCGGAGCGGTCTTATGCGGCGTTTGACATCTTCATGTGTGGCGAGGCTCAGCCTGCCAGAGGTGTCCAGGCGCTCAAAGACGCGTTCGGTCCGTGCACCGTGACTGTGGCCGAACACAAGCGCGGCGTGTTCTAACGCCGCCCGGCCTCAGGGCCGGATGATCGAAAAGGGCCGTCAGGGCGCACCGCGCCGTGGCGGCCTGTCGTGCTGAGTGAGTTTGTCCTTTGGATCACCGTGCCGTGTCGCCGGCCAGGCGGCGCGTGCCGGTGCGGGAGTATGGACCCATGACCGATAGAATCGGGAAGTTTCTCGATGACCACCGGCCGCCAACGCCGTGCCTGGTCGTCGATCTCGATGTGGTGCGAGACCGCTGCCGGCGCCTGAAAGACGCCTTGCCGCTTGCGCGCATTTACTATGCGGTGAAGGCGAATCCAGCGCCGGAAATCCTCTCTGTGCTGAACGAAGAGGGGATTGCCTTTGACGTGGCAAGCCCGGCGGAAATCGATCTGTGTCTTGCCCATGGGGTGGAGCCGGAGCGCATTTCCTACGGTAACACCATCAAGAAGGCGTCCGACATCGCCTATGCCTACAAGCATGGGGTGCGGATCTTCACTTTTGACAGCGACGCTGAACTGGAAAAGCTAGCGCGCCATGCGCCGGGCTCGAAAGTCGTGTGCCGGATCCTCGTGCCCAATCGGGGTGCGGAATGGCCTCTCACGCGGAAATTCGGCTGTGAGCCGGAAATGGCGCGCGATCTGCTGCTGGCGGCGGTGGAGCAGGGCCTCGTGCCGCACGGGATTTCGTTCCATGTGGGCTCCCAGCAGACCAATCCGGAAGCCTGGGAATCGGCAGTTGCTCAGTCAGCGGAGCTGTTCCGCGAGCTGGAAGCCAAGGGCGTGACCTTGGAGCTGTTGAATCTGGGGGGTGGTCTGCCGGCGCGGTATCGCGATCCGGTGGCGGCCGTTGATGCCTATGGCCGCGCCGTCATGCATTCCATGACCCGGCATTTCGGTAATTATCTGCCTGCCATGATGGTGGAGCCCGGGCGCTACATGGTCGCCGATGCGGGAGTGTTGGAATCAGAAGTCGTGCTGATTTCGCGCAAGAGCTATGACGACCCCATGCGCTGGGTCTATCTGGACATTGGCCGCTTCGGCGGTCTGGCGGAGACCGAAGGCGAGGCCATCCGCTACCCCATCCGCGCTGGCTCTATGGGGCATGCAGATGATAATGCCGCGTCGGCGGAGGAGAGCCGGGCTACTGGCCCGGTCATCCTCGCTGGTCCCACATGCGACAGCGCCGACATTCTCTATGAGAAGTCGGACTATGACATGCCGCTGGATCTGGAAGTGGGCGACAAGGTGCGCATCTACGCGACCGGGGCCTATACGACCACTTATGCCTCGGTCGGTTTCAACGGCTTCGCGCCCCTGCGCTCGTATTACATCTGACCCCGCGTTCAAGACGAAAAAAACGGGATCATGGAAAACCATGATCCCGTTTTTTGGATAGAGCGCGCTGACCAGTGAGATCAGAACAGCGGTATCGTCAGAAAGACGTGACTTGGCCGACCGGAATGGGCTGGGCGACGCGGAAGCATTCGCGGGTCACGCTGAAGCAGGTCTGATGGACGGGGAGATAATAGATCTCATCCATACCGTGGTCGCGAACCGTGACTTCAAAGTGCCAGACACCAGTTTTGGGTTTTTGGGGATACTGGTTAAAGCTGACATTCTGCCAGCGGCCGGTGGCGCGGGCGGACAGCACAGCTTCGCCAGCGGAGCGGGCTGCGATCTCGTCAGCGGCGTCTTGTCGGGTGGTCCAGAACACGACCCCGACAATCACCAGTAGGACGATCCCCAGAATGCTGGAGCGCATGACTAGACCCCCTTTTTGCTCATTTCCCTTACCCAACCGAGGCGCAGTTTAATCCCTTTTGCGAGGGGCTGGCCATGTCTTTCCGGGCCGAAAAGGAGACAAATCCGCACGCGCGGTGTGGTGACTCCAGGTCACGTTGACCTAGGGTCAGGGATTGGCGCGGCAGTCAGGAAGCGGCGACGATTTGCGGGCGTTCCCCGGGCAACAGCCGTGCTCCATTAACCACCCGGCGCATCCAGGGCGGCAGCGCGAATGCGGCTTTGTGGATCTCCGGGCTGTAGTAATCTGTGCGCAGACCAATGGCATCGTAGAGGCGTGCCAGTGTGGCGTCCTCCGTCTCACCCAGCACCGTGCCATTCGACGCCCAGGTCAGCGCCATGGGGCC
Source organism: uncultured Alphaproteobacteria bacterium (assembly GCA_964625525.1). Taxonomy (GTDB): domain Bacteria; phylum Pseudomonadota; class Alphaproteobacteria; order JAJFIK01; family JAJFIK01; genus CAZVEE01. The sequence goes on from CAZVEE010000005.1 coordinate 45,646, forward strand.
ACCCGTATAGGTGGGCGTGATGGTGTAGTAGACCCCCGCCTTTTCGAACGCGTGATGCAATTGCGGCATGGTGCCTGCAAGCTCGCTCGGCTGATAAAACGGTGTGCCGGTCTGGAATACGGCCACCCCTTGTGGCGTCAGCGCCTCTGCCACCACCGTATAGAAATCATCCGCAAACAACACTTCCGCCGGGCCAACCGGATCGGGCCGGTCGGCGATGATCACGTCGAACTGGCCTTTGGCGTCCGAGCTTTTCAGATAGGCGAAGGCATCTTCATACCGCACGCTAAGCCGCTCGTCGGCGAAGGCGCCCTTGTTGACCTCGCCGAAATGCTCCTTGCACAGCTCGACCACGCGCCGGTCGATTTCGGCCATGACCACATGGCCCATGGTGCGGTGTTTCAGCACTTCTTCCGCGATCGCGCCGTCGCCGCCACCGACGATCAGCACCCGCTGGGCGATATGGCCCTGGGCCATCAGATCCAGAATGGGCACATGGGCGAGCATTTCTGAATAGGTGAACTCGTCCCGGGTCGTGAGCTGCACGATATCATCAAGCACCAGCATGCGCCCGTTGCGCACCGTGTCGTAAATCCGAATGGTTTGAAACTCGGAACGCTCATCCGCGAGCACGTGCTTGATATCGAAAAGCTGTGCAAAGCCGTCATGCAGGACTTCGCCGAACCGTAGCGTCATAAGGGCCTCCGCCGTCATGTGAGGGCCAGCCGGCGCCAAACCGCCGGACGTGGAGAGAGTTTAAGGATCCCACCCCGAAATGGCCACGCGGTGACCGGATCCTCGGAAACCAAGGACACCTTATAGACCACGCCTGCGGCGGGGCTTCAACGCCGCGGCGGGTCCCGGCGGCCCGATTCCTGCGTGGCGTGTGACGAACCGGGCCGACCGCGCTGGTGAGCGGCCCGAAATGAGAGCGGTGACGCCAAATCGAACCGAAGAAATGGGCCATGACCGAAACTGACGCGATTGTCATTGGCGGCGGGATCGAGGGGATCACGGCGGCATGTGCCCTGGCGCGGGCCGGGCGGCGGGTCCTCTTGGTGGAGGAGGCCGGCGAGCCGGGCGGTTTGATGCGCCCGCTGGCGCTGGAAGGGGGCCTGGAAGCGAGCATGGCGCCGCTGTCGGGCTTGGCGCTTTCTCCCCGCGTATTGCAGGAGACCGGTCTGACGCGCCATGGCTTGGTGCTTGCGCCCCATGGCGGGGTCGCGGCGGTGGCGCCGGGCCGCGCGCCGGTGGCTTTGTCAACGGACCGTCAGGCGACGGAGGAGGGGCTTGAAGAGTTGGCCCCGGGTGAAGCGCTGCGCCTGGCGCGCTTTGCCACTGAGATGAGCCGCGTGCGCAGCCTGATCGAGCCCTTGGGCGCCCGCGTCCCAGCCGATCCGGCGGGCCTGCGCGCCCGCGATCTGCCTGATGATCTGTCCGAAATGCTCAGCCTCGCCGGCCGCTTTGGCGAAGAGACGGTCTTCGATCTTTTGAATCTATGCGCCGCATCGGCGGCCGACCGTCTGAACGCGGATTTCGCAAGTGAGCCCTTGCGTGTGCTGTTGGCCGCTCAGGCGCTCGCCCGGCAAGGGGCGGGGCCCATGACCCCGGGCACGGGTCTGGCACTCAGCGGCCTGCCGGGGCTTGACGCGAGCGCGGGCTTTGGCGCCACGCCCCTGGGCGGCGCCCGTGCGCTCGCTAAGGCGTTGGTGATGGCCGCGACCGCCGCCGGGGTCAGTGTGCGCTTTGAGACCAAAGCCCATGCGGTGCGCGTCGAGGACGGCGCGGTCACGGGTCTGGTGCTGTCCACGGGCGAGGAAGTGCGCGCGCCGCTCATTCTCTCCAGCCTTGATATGAAACGCACCCTCACGGAGCTTTTGGAGTGGCAGGCCCTGCCGCAGGATCTGTCGCGCGCGGTCAGCCGGGCCGACGCCGAGGGCTCTGTTGCGCGCCTGTTCCTGACAGTCGGCACACTGGATTTTCTACCCCCCGCCTTGCGCGCTCTGCGCCCGGCGGCGGTGCATGTGGCTGCGAGCCTGGAGGCCATGGAATGGGCGGGGGACGAGGCCGCGTTCGCGCGCATCCCCGTTGCGCCCTGGCTTGAAGTTGAAATGCCGAGCCTGTGCGATCCGCTGACGGATGGCTATGGCCCGCATGTGCTCAGCATCAGTGTCCATTACGTGCCCTGGCGCCCGGCCGATGGTGGCTGGACCGATGCGCGCCGGCGCCAGCTTCTGGAGCGTGTCCTGGCCAGCCTTGCGGGCGTATGGCCCGAGCTTTTGGCCACGGTCAGCGCCAGCCAGCTCTGGCTGCCCCATGAAATCGAAGCGGAATATGGCGGCACCGGAGGGCTTCTCGGGGGCGGCGAGATCGCACCCGACCGCTTGTTCTGGAACCGTCCGTTGCCGGATTTGGCGCGCTACGCCACGCCTGTCCACGGTTTATATCTGTGCGGCGCGGATACCCATACGCTGCCGGGGGCGGGGGGGCTGGCTGGTGTCAACGCCGCGCACGCCGCGCTTGCCGCGCCGGCCCATGCGCCGGCTCGCGGCTTTTCGCTGTTGCGCTGGATCGGAGGCTGGTCATGAGTACCGAACGTGTGGACGCTCTTGTCATTGGTGCCGGTCACAACGGTCTCGTCGCGGGCGCTTATCTGGCGCGCGCGGGCCTGACAGTCACGATTCTCGAGCGCTGCGCCGATGTCGGCGGCATGGCTGGCACCGCCGACATTGAGCCCGGCTTTCGTGTCAGCACCTGCGCGCATAGCCTCAGCCAGTTCAGCCCTCAGATCATCCGTGATCTGGATCTGCAGCGCCATGGCTTCGCAACGGCAAAGCAGGCCCTTGCCACCACAGCGTTGAACGGCGAGGGGCGGGCCTTAAGCCTTGATCGGGGATGCCGGCTCGGCCAGGGCCTGACGGCTCCCGATGCGCTCGATCTGGAGGCCCTGGCTCCATTCATGCGCCGCATGCGCCATTTCGCGCAAGCTCTCGCACCGGCGCTGATCAGTGATCCGCAGGCGGATGGGGACGGCAAGGTCGCCTCTCTCAGCCATCGCATGCTGCGCCGATTGGATGCTTCGGCCGCGCGCGATATGCTCGCGCTGGCCACCGCACGCGTGAGTGATCTCCTGGACCGGACATTCGATGATGACGTGCTGAAAGGCGCGCTGGCCTTCGACGCGCTGCGCGGAACTGGCGCCGGCCCGCGTGCGCCTGGCACCGTTCTACCTTGGCTTTATCGCCTGGCTGGTGAAGAGCCGGAGGGCACCCGCGTGCCCTTGGGTGGCATGGGCGGGCTTGCCGCCGCCTTGCGGGCCGCTGCTTTGGCGCACGGCGCACGCCTTCTCACTGGCGCTGGCGTCAGCACGATCCTGACCGAGGCCGGCCGTGCTGCCGGGGTCCGCCTTGATGACGGCACCGAGCTGATGGCGCCGCTGGTCCTGTCCTCGCTCGATCCGGTCACGACCTATCTGTCTCTGGTGGGCGAACGCGTGCTGCCCGTTGACACCGTGCGCCGCGTCAATCGTTGGCGTGCCAAGGGGATAACGGCAAAAGTCAATCTGTCCCTCGACGGATTGCCGGGCTTTCGCGGTCTTGACGAGACGGCCCTGCGCGGGCGTCTGCTTCTGGCTCCGCCTTTGGGCGCGCTTGATGCCGCCTATCGTCCGGCCAAGCATGGCCGGCTCGCCCCCGCCTTGGGGCTTGAGGTGATGCTGCCCTCGCTCCTCGATCCGACTTTGGCGCCCCAGGGGGGGCATGTGCTCTCGGCGGTCGTGGAAGCGGTGCCTTATGTGGGCGAGACGGACAATATTCGCCTACGCGAAGAGGTCCGAGCCGCGGTTATCGCCCGCTTGGCCGAGGCGAGCCCTGATCTGCCGGGGCTCGTGCGCCAGGCGCAAGTCCTCACCCCGCGCGATTTTGAAACTCAGTTTGGTGCCCCCGGCGGGCACTGGCACCACGGCGCATTGGCGCTCGATCAGCTCTGGAGCAACCGTCCGGCGCCCGGCATGCCCGACTCCGTGCCCGGTCTCGTGCTCTGCGGCGCGGGCAGCCATCCCGGTGGCGGTGTCACGGGCTTGCCGGGTCTTTTGGCCGCGCGCCGTGTTCTGACTTTTGCGGAGGCTGCATGACTTGTCCGTGTTCTGAGACCGAAGGCGTCCACCACCCGCACGCCGCTCTGTTTGAAGGTCCGGCCAGCCTGGTCGAGCGCGCCCAAGCCTGGACGCTCTGGGGCCGCGCCCGCGTGCCCGCCCGCTTCGCGGCGCCAGCCGAGGAGACCATGGCTCTGCGCCAGGGCGCGGGCCTGACCGATCTCACGGGTCTGCGCCGTTTCCATGTGGGCGGTCCGGATGCGGCGGCCTTTGTGGAGCGTCTGATTGCCCGCCCGGTCGCGGATTTGGAGCCCGGGCAGATCCTCATGGGGCTGATGGCCGGGCGTGGAGGGCGTTTGGTGGCGCTGGCGCGCCTTGTGCGTCTCGGGCCGAATGACTTTATGCTGGGTACGGACGGCACACCCGATCTGTGGCTTGACGAGGCGAGCCGCCCGTTCACGGTAAGTTTGGCAGATCTGAGCGAACCCTACGCGGCGCTTGGCCTTTACGGCCCTCGGGCACGCGAGGTGCTGGAGGCCTGTGGCCTGTCCATTGGCATGACTCTGGCGCCGCTGCGCACCGGCGCGTTGCGCCATGCGGGCAGTCTTGTGACCCTGTTGCATATGGGGGACTGGTGCCTGGGCTATGGCCTGCCCGGCGCGTTCGAACTCTGGGTGCCGCGCGCTGCGGCCGCCACATTGTGGGAACGTCTTTCGGCTGGCTTGCCCGAGGGTGTCACGCCGCTGGGCCGCGCTAGTCTGGAGACGGAGCGCGTGCTTATGGGCCGTCCGCGCCTTGGCGCGGAGGTCCCTGGTCTCGGTGAGGCCCCCATTCCGGCCCGCGTGCCCACCGCCGCCGATCTGGGCTGGCAGCACTGGACCGCGGCGCCGCGTCCCACGCGCCGGGCGCCGCCGGTTGCCCGCCTGCTGCGCCTTGATTGCGCCGCGCCCGTGGCCCGCGGGGCCCGTGTCCTGCGCGATGGGGTGGCGGTGACTCATCTGGGCGCCGTGGCCACATGCCCGTTGAGTGGGGAGACCCGCGCCCTCGCCATGCTGGCCGAGCCGCCCACCCCCGGCGGGGTCTGGAGCATCGAAAGCCGCGATCCGGCGCGACCCGATCCCGTCTCCGCTCACATCGCCCCCCAAGCCCATACGCTCAGCACCGATAGGCCGCGCGAGACGGCTGACCGGCCGCTGCCGGTTCTGCCTTTGAAGGCGCGCCGTGCGCCGGGCGAGGGCCGCGTGCGCCTCATGCAAGATAATGAGGTTGTCAGCGACGGGTTAGGGCCGGCGATGCGTAAATCCTTGTGAGGAGACGGCGCGGTCGCGTTTTTGGGGACCGCCGTGCCAGACCACACAGGAGATGAGACACACAGGAGATGAGACAATGACACAGCGGACCTCCCTCGCGGGCGCGGCTGCTCTTTTGATCGCGCTCGGCGCGGTGCCGGCGCAGGCCGCCGAGGGCCCCGGATCGGGCACGGATCCGTTTGCCATGATGGATGCGGACAGCAACGGCCGGGTCACGATCGAGGAAATGCGGTCCTTTGCGGCCACCCGCTTCACCAATTTGGACAGTGACCGCAACGGCCTGTTGAGCCGCGCCGAATTCGATGCCGGCCGCGCCGCCTTGGCCGCTGCCGCCGCTGCGAACGGCACCGACGCCCCCTCTGGTGGTCGGGCTGGGCGGGCCTTTGGGCGCCTTGATGCCGACAGCAATGGCAGCCTGTCACAGACGGAATATCTTGCCCGCACGGATCGGGTGTTTCCTCGGGCCGACCGCGACAGCGATGGTGCGCTCAGCCAAGAAGAATGGACGGCGTTCCGCGAGCGGATGCGCCGTTTCTTGGGGTCGCGCTAATCGCGTAAAACACGAGACTCGCGCGCTTTCGGGCGCGGCACAGGGGGCGGGGGACGCGGTGGAACAACAGCCGCCGGCAGACGTCGATGATCCGGATACTGGCCTCGTGGCCCGTGTGGCAGCGGGCGACGAACGGGCCGTGCGTGCGCTTGTGGACCGGCACATGGGCCGTCTGCTGGGCCTTGCCCGGCGCATGTTGCGCGATCCGGAAGAGGCCTATGACGTCACGCAAGAGGTCTTCTTGCGTGTGTGGCGCCATGCCCATCGCTGGGAACCCGGCCGGGCGCGGTTTGAAACCTGGCTACACCGGGTGGCGTTGAACCTGTGTTACGACCGCCTGCGTAAGCGCCGAGAAGTCACCATGGACGAGATGCCCGAACAGGCCGATCCCGCCCTGGGCCCGGCGGCGCTGCTCCACGAGGCGCAGGTGGGCGGCCGGGTCGGCGAAGCACTGGCCGGCCTGCCGGAGCGCCAGAAAGCGGCAATCCTGCTGTGCCATTTCCAGGGGCTGAGCAATGCGGAAGCTGCTGAAACGCTGGAAGTCAGCGTTGAAGCCGTTGAATCTCTATTGGCGCGGGGGCGGCGCGCCTTGCGCAGCGCCTTAAAAAACGAAGCAGCCGAGCTGCTGGGAGGCATGGAATGACCGGGACAAGCCCCACCGGGCTCAATACCACCGGAACCGGAATGACCCCTGTCCCGTTGACGGATGACCGCGCCCGCCTGCTGCTAGAGGCTTATGGGGCCGATCCGGCGCGCTGGCCGTCCGATGAGCGGGCGGTTCTCCATCGCTGGACGCAAGACAGCGCGGCCGGCCGGGCCGCTCTCGCCGAAGCGCGCGCCTTGGATGCGCTGCTCGATCAGGCTTTCGCCACGGACCCGGTGACCCCGACGGGCGAGGCGGCTTTGAAGGACCGCATTCTGGCCGACGCGGCCCGGTTCGCCGGTGCGCATCGACCCAAGGCTGGCGGTGTTGTCAGCGGTCTTGGTTCTGTGATGCGGCATTTGGAAGACACGGTCCGCCTGCTGGTGCCGGTGCCGGCGGGCTGGCATCCGGCGGCAGTCCTGGGCTGTAGTATGGCGGTTGGCCTTACCTTGGGCCTGATCGTGCCGGGGGCCTCGGGGCCGGATCCGGCGGAGACGGCCATGGAGGAATTGGTCATGCTGGCCTTTGATCCCGGCATGATGATGGGGACACCTGTTGAGGATGGGCGCGGCCATGACGCAGGGGGCAGGCTATGAGTGAGACAGACCAGCCGATGCGCGATCGCCCGCCGATCCCGACGGCGCAGCCCTGGTCGGGCCTGGTGCCGGTGCTCCTGCTTGTTTCCCTGGCCATTAATCTGCTGGTCGCCGGGTTCGCTCTCGGCGCTTGGCTGAACGGCGCGCCGGCCACGCCGGCGGCCCAAACGGCCTTAACCACCGCGCAAGAGGGCGATGGTCTCGCCGCCACCGCCAGCATGCAGCCCTGGCGCATGTTCCGCCTGCTGCCGCCGGAAACGCGCCGGCGTGTTGGGCGGCAGATGGTCGGTCGTGCTGCTGAACCGCGCCGTCTCATGGCCGAGGCGCGCATCGCGCGCCAGGCCTCGGTGGAGGCGCTGACCGCCGAGCCTTTCGATCAGGAGCGCTTGAGTGCGGCATTTGCCCGCTCCCGTGCCGCCGACCAGGCCTTTCTGGAATCCGTGCACGCCGTGGTGGACGACATGATCGCCCTGTTGACCCCGGATGAACGGGCTCAGCTTGCGGTCGCCATTCGCGAGCGTATGGCCCGCCGCCAGGAGGCACGCGAGCCGTTGCGCTGACTGCGCCCTGCCGTCAGAAGGTGACAGCCTGTCCTATGGTATAGGCTGTCAAGACTCACTCTGAGGGCAGAAAGGGCAGCAGGCATGGACCATGTGGTTCTCACCATCGTGGCAATCGGGGTTCTGGGCATCGGGGCCCAGTGGCTCGCCTGGCGCACTCAGCTTCCCGCCATTGTGCTTTTGCTGGCCGCTGGCCTCCTTGCCGGACCCTTCACTGGCCTGATCGATCCCGAGGCGGTGTTCGGCGATCTGATGAAGCCGATGATCGCGGTGGCGGTGGCCATCATCTTGTTCGAGGGCGGACTGACCCTCAATTTCCGGGAAATCGCTGAAACGTCGCGCAGCGTCCGGCGCCTGGTCCTGTTTGGGGCGCCGCTCGCCTGGGGCCTGGGATTTGTGGCGGCCTATTATGTGGCCGGGCTGAGCGCGCCTTCCGCCGCCATTCTGTCCGGCATTATGGTCGTCACCGGTCCCACCGTAATTATGCCGCTGTTGCGCCAGGCGCGCCTGCCGCATCGCCCGGCCGCGCTGTTGCGCTGGGAAGCGATCCTGGTGGACCCCATCGGCGCGCTGTTCGCCGTCCTTGCCTTTGAAATCACCTTGGTGGTTTCTGCCGGTCATGGTTCGGGCGAGATGCTGTGGCGAGTGCCGCTCGCCTTGGCGCTCAGTGGCGCGCTCGGCTATCTGCTGGCCCGCGCCATCGCGGCCCTCTTCATCAATGGTCTAATTCCGGATTATCTGAAATCCGCCGTGCTCCTGGTCGGCGTCTTGGTGGGGTTCGAGACCACCAATCTGCTGCTGGAGGAAGCCGGCCTGCTGACCGTGACGGTCATGGGCGTGGTGCTCGGCAACACCCGTATCGCCAGTCTCGACGAGATGCGCCGCTTCAAAGAAGTGATGACAGTGCTGCTTGTGTCTGGCGTTTTCATCATCCTCACCGCGACGGTCAGCCTTGCGGATCTCCTGGCCGTGGGCTGGCGCGATGTGGCTTTCGTCGCATTGCTCTTGTTTGTCGTGCGGCCGATCACGGTCCTGCTCAGCACCAGCGGGGGCGAGATGACCTTTCAGGAGCGTCTGTTGTGCGCTTGGATCGCGCCGCGCGGTGTGGTGGCCGTGGCAATTTCCGCCTTTTTCGGCGCAGCCCTTTTGGATGCAGGCTTTCCGGATGCCTCGCGCCTGGCGCCGCTCGCCTTTGTCGTGGTGCTGTCGACAGTGGTGTTGCATGGCCTTTCGATCGGCCCGCTTGCCCGCGCTCTCGGCCTTGCGAGCAGCGAGCCTCAGGGCCTTCTCATCGCCGGTGCCTCGCCCTGGACGATCGAGTTGGCGCGCACCGCCAGGGAGATCGGCCTGCCGGTCCTCGTCGCCGACCGCAACTGGAGTCGCCTGACACCGGCGCGGTTGGCGCACATCCCCGTCTACTATGGAGAAATCCTCGCCGAGGCGGCCGAGCACCATGTGGATATGGCCCGCTACGGCGCCCTCATCGCGGCGACGGACAACGACGCTTACAACGCCTTGGTCTGTACGGATCTGGGCCCGGAGATTGGCCGGTCCAACACTTACCAGATCGGCCGCGCCGCCCGCCCCGACAACAAGGATGAGGCCGGGCAGGGCGCCTATGACCGGCGCGAGCTGTCCTTCCATCTGGGCGGGCGCACGCTCTTTCGGTCCGGCCTTGGTTATTGGGACATTCAGCGCCTTATGAACGAGGGCTGGACTTTCCACAAAACCACGCTGACGGAGGAATACGACTACGAGACCTTCCTGGAAGAGCGCGGCGACCAGGTCCACGTCCTGTTCGCCATGCGCGCCTCGGGTCGCCTGGCGTTCTCCACAACGGCCCAGCGCATCAAAGCCGTGCCGGGAGACACCATTGTGAGCTTTGGCTATCAGCCGGAGGCAAAACCATCTCAGGCCGGATAATCGCCCTCACGCCGCTGCCTGTCCCCGGCGTGGCTTGTCGGCGGTGTCGCCATGGCCCTCATTCGCCGGGCGGCGGGGGAGCGACAGGGTCACGGTGGTGCCTTCGCCGGGCTCACTGTCAAGCGTAATGCGCCCGCCATTGAGTTCAGCCAGCGTGCGCGACATGGCAAGGCCGAGGCCCATGCCACCCTGGCCGCTTTCCTCCGAGCGGCGGGTGCGCGCGAAAGGCTTGCCGATGCGCTCCAGGTCTTCTGGTTCGATGCCGATGCCCGTGTCCGTCACCGTGATCGCCACCATGCGCAGATCCGCATGGGCCGCGAGCGTGACCGAGCCGCCCGCCGGTGTGAACTTGATGGCGTTGGACAACAGGTGCAGCAGAATGCGCTTGGCGGCCTGGGGATCGGCATAACAGCTGGGCACCTCGACGGCGGCGAGGCTGAGACGCAGGTCCTTTTCATCCGCCTGAGGACGGGCAAGGCGCAGCGTATCTTCCAGCAAGTCCTCCAGGTCGATGCGCGCGGGATCCATCTCCACCTTGCCTGAGCCCAGCCGCGACATGTCGAGCAGGTCCTGGATCAGCCCCAGCAGGTTCTTACCGCTGGTGTGGATATCCGTCACATATTCCTGATACTTCTCATTGCCGAGAGGGCCGAAAATCTCCTGCTGGATCATTTCCGAGAACCCCAGAATGGCGTTGAGCGGCGTGCGCAGCTCATGGCTGGCATTGGCCAGGAATTCGGCCATGGCGTGCTGGGCTGCATCCGCCCGGCGGCTCTCCCGATCGGCCTTTTGTGTGACCTCTTCAAGCACCGTGTTGAGTTGCGCCACTGCGTCATCCAGGGTGGCGATGTCCCGATCTCGGGCGGCGAGATCTTTGCGCAGCACCCGCACATCCTCCGCGCGGCTTAGCTCCCGCGTCACGTCGCGCAAAATGGTCAGTTCCCCCGCGCCGTCATCAAGCAGGATCGCCGCGCGCCGGTAGCAGGCCCCCTCCGCTTCGATCAGATCCGCCAGATCCCCCAGCGCCGAGCGGTGCAGTGTCGGGTCGAGCTTGCTCCAATCCAGATCCAGCCGCTCGGCGAACAGGTGGTTCGCCGCCACCAGATAGCCCTCGTCATCCCACAGCGCCAAGCCATCGGGCAGCCCTTCCAGCAGGAGGGCAAATCGGTCCGGAGCCGCCATGTCCGCCTCTTCTGGCGTGCCCTGCGCGTCGAGAACCGGACGCCGGGTCCACACGGCCGCGAAATGAAGCGGCGCGGGTGCCGCGTCCTCATCCGCTGGCAGAGCAATCACCGTCATGCACAACGGCACGCTCTCGTCTTCGGTGTCAAGGAGGGTGCAGTCCAGCTCCATTACACGCTCGCCCTGGCGCGCACGCGCTTCGATGCGCTCCAGCAGGTCCTGGTCGTCGATGTCGAAGAGGGCGCGGAATTCGGCCCGGGTCAGCCGCGCATCCCGGCCGGTGGGCAGCACCGCCTCGCCCCGCAGCGCCAGTAACGAGCGCGACACATCAATGCTGCGCGCTTGGCCTCGCCACTGCCCCACGGCGCAGCCGGCTTTCGTCAAAGCTTCCGCCAGCGGACGGTCCTGAGAGGCGCGCGGCGGCAGAAAATCCGGTTGGCCTCGCTCGGGCTCCGGAGCCCCGCCTCCGCGCGGGCGGAACAGCAAATAGGCGCCCAACGCCGGAATGGCGGCGAAAATCACGAACAGCGTCAGCAGCCCGGCCAGCCCGCCCAGCTGCGGCGCCGCCGTGTAGCCGACCGTCACTGTGACGGGCCGGTTCGGCACTGGAAAGGCTGAGGTGATCACCGTATGTGCGGGCAGGGCCTCCGCCCCCGTACCGGCCGACCACATCACTTGGCGGTTGGCGTTGGTGACGGCGGCAAAGAGGCGCTCGCGGGCGGGCAGGGCGTCGGCGGTGGTCAGCCAAAGGCGCGCCAGGGCGGTGCGTTCCTCCGCTGCCAGGCCCGCTCCGGCATCGGCCGCGGACAGTCGCAGCGCCATTTCCGCGCCGGTGCGGCGCAAGGCCAGGTCCAGCGCCGTTTCCGCCTGACGCTGATATTCCGTGGCGGCAATGGTCAGCACCAGGGCGAGAACGAGATAGGCAAGGGCTCCCAGCGCCCACAGATGCGGGTCGCGCCACCAAAGCGCGGAGTCGGGCGTTTGTGCCAGAGCGGGATCGGGCGCCGCATCAGTGAGATCCGCCGCTGCCTTAAAGGCTGCGCCGTCCACGTCCGTCCGCTCCTCAACCGCTTCCTTGAGCAGCATGCCGCTTTCCTGCCCCACCCGCGTTCCGTCCCCAGCATCGCCCGCCCCGGCGGTTTCTCCGGGGCGCAGCAAGGAGCGGTTAATCAATCGAGGGTATGAAGACTGTCATGACCCGGAGACTGATTCGCTCCGAATCCGATTATCCGGAGCCGTCGGGTCTTGTCACGCAATAAACCGTTAACGCGGAGATTTTCCGCGTCCGGAGTCTGCTGTGACGGGGCGGGAAGAGCGCGACTGCCCCGCAATGAGACAGTCGCGCCTTGGGATCAGCCTTTCAGGGTACGGCTGACCACTTCATAGAGATTGTCCGAGATCGGCTTGGCGGCCGCGATACGCTCAAAGCTCTGGGCGATCAGCGCACGGCGTGTGGGCTCCAGCTTGCGCCACGTCTTCACCACACCGAACAGGCGTGCGGCGAACAAGGGGTTCAGCGCATCCACCGCCAGGATCTGATCGGCGAAGAAGGCGTAGCCCGCGCCGTCTGCCTCATGGAACCATTTTGGATTGCCCGCGACGAAGGCGCCGACCAGCGCCCGCACCCGGTTGGGATTGCGCAAGGTATAAGCGGAATGCTCACTCAGGGCGCGCACCCGCTCCACCGTATCCAGACGGTCGGCCCGGGCCTGAAGGGCGAACCACTTGTCTATCACCAATGGATTGTCGGTCCACGTCTCATAGAAGCGATCCAGAATGGCTTCGCGCTCGGGGTGGTCCAGATCGGCGAGCACGCTCAGACCCGCCAACTGGTCGGTCATGTTGCCGGCTGATGTGGCAAGGCTCACCGCCTGTGCCGTAATCTGCGGATCCTCGAGGCTAGAGAGCAGGGAGAGGGCGGCATTGGCGAGCGCCCGTGCGCCGGCCTGGTCCGCGTCCGGGCTGAAGGGCTGGGCGCGGTCATGGGCGGCCAGGCGCGCGCTGAGACGCTCTTTCAGGCCCGCCGCCATGGCCTGGCGGAAGGTCTGGCGTGCGGCGCTGATCCGGCCCGGATCCACCTCATCCAGGGTTTGGGCCACTTCGTCCTCGCGCGGCGGCGTGATCAGGCGCGCGAGAAAGGCGGGCTTGAGATCATGGCTGTCGAGACAGGCGCCCACCGCGTGGATCAGTGCCTCCTGGGCCGGGCTTGGCGCCTCGCCCCGGGCCTGGGCCGCCAACTCGCCGAGCGCCAGCCCGTTCGCGGCGTCCCATTTGGTGAAGGGATCCTCGTCATGGGCGATCAGGTGCACCCGGTCATCGACGCTCAGATCCGTGTCCAGAACGACCGGCGCCGAGAAATGGCGCAGCAGCGACGGCACGGGCCGCTCCGGCACATTGACAAAGGTGAAGCTTTGCTGGGCCTGTGTCAGCTCCAGCACCCGCTCGCTGGGCCGGTCCGCGTCGTTCTCGCCATCAAGCTGAAGCGCCAGCGCCCGCCCGCTTGTCCCCACCAACCCCATACGCACCGGAATTGGCACCGGCTCTTTGGTGGGCTGGTCCGGTGTCGCGGGAGTGGTCTGGGTCAGATGCAGGGTGAAGGTCTGGGCTTCGGGTGCATACACACCGCGCGCCGTCACCCGGGGCGTGCCCGCCTGGGCGTACCAGCGCAGGAATGGGGCCAGATCACGCTTGGAGGCTTTCTCGAAGCTGGTGACGAAATCCTCGACCGTGGCGGCGGTGTTGTCGTGATCGGCGAAGTAATGAGCCATGCCCGCCTCGAACGCCTCGCGCCCGATCAGGGTGTCGATCATGTGCACCAGTTCCGCGCCTTTCTCATAGACGGTCGCGGTGTAGAAATTGTCGATCTTGATGTAATGATCCGGGCGCACCGGATGGGCAAGCCCGCCGGCATCTTCGGGAAACTGTACCGTGCGCAGACGGTTGGCATCGTCGATGCGCTTGACCGTTGCGTCGCGCATATCCGCCGTGAAGCGCTGATCGCGATAGACTGTCAGCCCTTCTTTCAGGCAGAGCTGGAACCAGTCGCGGCAGGTGATGCGGTTGCCGGTCCAGTTGTGGAAGTATTCGTGCGCCACCACTGCTTCGATGCGCTCATAGTCCAGATCCGTCGCGGTCTCCGGGCTCGCCAACACCAGGGCGGCGTTGAAGATATTCAGGCCCTTGTTCTCCATGGCTCCGGCATTGAAATCGCCCACGGCCACGATGTTGAACACCTCCAGGTCATATTCCCGGTCGAACGCTGTCTCATCCCAGCTCATGGAACGCTTGAGCGAGTCCATGGCATAGGTGCACTGGGCCTCGTTGCCGTGCTCGGTATAAATCCGTAGCAAGACGGATTTGCCGGAACGGGTGGTGAAGTGATCTTCGATATGGCCCAGATCACCCGCGACCAGGGCAAACAGATAGGCAGGCTTGGGGTGGGGGTCGTGCCACTCGGAAAAGTGCCGTCCGCCCTCCAGATCACCGGCCGTGCCCGGATTGCCGTTCGATAGCAAGACGGGAAAGGCCGCTTTGTCTGCCTCCAGACGCACCGTATAGACCGACATCACATCGGGTCGGTCGGGAAAAAAGGTGATGCGGCGGAAGCCCTCCGCCTCGCACTGCGTGCAGAATTTGCCCCCCGACATGTAAAGCCCCTCAAGCGCCGTATTGGCGTCCGGTGCGATCTCGACCTCTGTTTCCAGGGTGAAACGGTCGGGCACCTGCGCGAGGGTCAGGCTCGTGTCATCCAGCGTGTAGGCGTCCGCGGTCAGGTCCGTGCCGTCGATCGCCACACGCTTTAAGGTCAGGTCATGGCCATCGCGCCGCAACGGCCCCGTGGCGCCCTCACGCCGGCGCAGCGCCAGGCGCGCGCTCACACGGGTTGCGGCGGCGTCCAGCACAAAGTGCAGATCCACCGTGTCGACGTGGAACGGGAAGGGGACATAGTTTTTGAGGTGAATGGTCTTGGGATCATCCGTTCGCATGGTCGTCTCCGGAAAGAACTGAAGGTGAGGCCGCGAGAGGGAAACAGCGCCCTGGCCGCCAGGTCAAGGAGAACCGCGCGGGCGATGCCTGCGAGGCCCGAGGCGCTGATCGCTGTGCATGGGTGTTTGTTTATCTTAACGATCTCTTGTGAAACACTATGCGCAGACAAGCGCCTCCCGTGCAGGACGAGGGCGAGCAGGACGTGAGTATGAGCGGACACCACGACAGCGAGCCGGGCTCTGGCCAACCCGGCGACGGCCAGACTCCGGGCCCTGATACCCCTATGGCGGATACCCCCACGGCGGACGGGACTACGATGGACGGGGCCACCGCGGACGGGGCCACCGCGGATTTGGCCGATGCAGATCTGGCCGAAGCAGAAGTGGAACGGCTCGTTGGTGCGCTGATTGACGATGTGCACCGCGTCCTCACCCGCATTTTCGATCGCCGCATGGCGCGCCTGGAAATGACCCGCGCTCAGTGGCGCGTGCTCACCTTTCTCATCCGCCAGGACGGCATGACGCAAAGCGCGCTCGCGGAACTTCTGGAAATGGAGCGCGCGCCTCTCGGGCGTCTTGTGGACCGGTTGGAGGAGAGCGGCTGGGTGGAGCGGCGCGGCGATCCCGGCGACAAGCGGGCCAAGCGTGTCTACCGAACCGCCAAAATCGACCCTTTCCTTTCGACGCTTAAGGATGACGCCCATGACGTGTTGTCCATGGCGTTGGACGGGGTTCCGCGCGCCGCGCGGCTGACCCTGATCCACGAATTGTCACGGGTGAAGGCGAATTTACAGGCCGCCGAAGGTCGGGTGCTCAAGGCCGGTGACGCAGCGTTCCCCAAGGCTCCCGGCCCGGGCAAGCGCTATTCCGACCTTTGAGCCTCGAAAAACCGCCATCCGTGCGGCTTTTCACCGTCTGGCACCCTGATATCTTCTATCCTGAACTAAGCTCAGAACCCGCGGCTGCGGTCAGCGATAGGGAGGCCAGATGAATTTCGATTTCTCCGAGGACCAGAAGTTCCTCAAGGATCAGGCACGCAAGTTCCTGACCGAGAAATGCCCGCCATCGGTGGTGCGGGGTGTGTTGGAAAGCGATGCGCCTTATGACGAAGGCCTGTGGCGCGCCGTCGCCGAGATGGGCTGGACAGGCACGACAATTCCCGAAGCCTATGGCGGTCTTGGCCTAGGGCATTTGGAATTGTGCGTGATCGCGGAGGAACTGGGCCGCGTGGTGGCGCCGATCCCCTTCTCGTCTTCCGTGTACCTGGCCACCGAAGCCCTGGTCATGGCCGGCAGTGACGAGCAGAAGCAGGCTTGGCTGCCTCGTCTGGCCACGGGTGAGGTCATCGGCACCTTCGCCATGGCCGAGGGGCCGCAAGTGCCGACGCCGGCCTCCATGCAAGCGCATTTCGACGGATCTTCCGTCAGCGGGCTGAAAATGCCTGTCCCCGACGGCGCAGCGGCTGATGTCGCCGTGGTCGTGGCGAAGAACTCGTCCAGCCCGTCGGAGGACGCGGTGGATCTGGTCTTGGTGGACCTCAAAGGCAGCGGTATTGCCCGCGAGACGGTGAAGACGCTCGATCCCTCGCGCCCGCAAGCGCGCGTGACGTTGGACAAGGCCCCGGCGCAGCGCCTGGGCCGGGCCGGTGAAGGCTGGACCTTGGCACGCCGGGTGCTCGACCGGGCCGCTGTGCTCATGGCCTTTGAACAGGTCGGCGGCGCGGATGCTTGTCTCGATATGGCCAAGGCCTACGCGATCGAGCGTTATGCCTTCGGCCGTCAGATCGGCTCCTTCCAGGCGATCAAGCACAAGCTCGCCGACATGTACATCAACAACGAACTGGCCCGCTCCAACGCCTATTTCGGGGCCTGGGCGTTGTCTACGGACGCGCCGGAACTGGCCTTGGCCGCTGCCGGGGCCCGCGTCGCCGCCACCGAGGCGCTGCATTATGCGTCCAAGGAGAATATCCAGACCCATGGCGGCATGGGCTTCACCTGGGAGGTGGATTGCCACCTCTATTATCGCCGGTCCAAGAACCTTGCGCTGGCGCTGGGCTCGTCGCGGCTCTGGAAAGAGCGGCTCGTTTCCCAGCTTGAGCGGCGCAACGTCGCCTGAGGCACGCGGTTTAACAGGAGATCACCACCATGGATTTCAACGATACCCCGGAAGAAGCCGCCTTCCGCGCAGAAGTGCGCGCCTTCCTCGAAGCCAACGCCACGCTCAAGTCCACCGAGACCGAACAGGCCTCCAAGGCCATGAGCGAAGCGGACATGCTCGTGCGCGCCAAGGCCTGGCAGAAGAAAAAGGCCGAGGCCGGTTTCGCCGCCATCACCTGGCCGGTGGAATATGGCGGACGCGGCGCATCGCCCATCTTCTCGGTCATTTACGGCCAGGAAGAATCCAAATTCGACGTGCCGCGCGGCTTTTTCGACATTGGCCTGGGCATGTGCATTCCCACGGTCATGGCCTATGCCACACCGGAGCAGAACGAGCGCTATGTGAAGCCCGCCCTGCATGGCGAGGAAATCTGGTGCCAGCTCTTTTCCGAGCCGGCCGCGGGGTCTGATGTGGCGGGGCTGCGCACCAAGTGCGAGCAGGTCGGCGATGAATGGATCGTGAACGGACAAAAGGTCTGGACCTCCGGCGCCCATTATAGCGACTTCGGCATCCTGGTCGCCCGCTCCGATCCCACTGTGCCCAAGCACAAAGGCCTGACCTTTTTCTTCCTCGACATGAAGTCGCCGGGCATTGAAGTGCGGCCCATCAAACAGGCGTCGGGCGGCTCCAACTTCAATGAAGTCTTCTTCAACGATGTGCGCATCCCGGACAGTCAGCGCCTGGGCGCCGTGGGCGAGGGCTGGAAAGTCTCGCTGACGACGCTGATGCATGAGCGTCTGGCCATCGGTGGCGGCACCGGTCCTGGCGTCGAGGAACTCATCGAACTGGCCAAGACGGTGATGCTTGAGGACGGTCCGGCCATGGACAATGCCGCCGTGCGCGAGCGCATCGCCGATTGGTACTGGCGTGCCCAGGGCCTCACCTATACGCGTTACCGCACGCTCACGGCGCTGTCGCGCGGCGGCATCCCGGGCCCGGAAAGCTCCATCGGCAAGGTGGTCAGCGCCACCATGCTGCAGGACTTGACGAGCCTCGCCATGGATCTTCAGGACATGGGCGGCATCATCGCCGAAGGCTTCATGGCCGATGAGGCGGCCTTCCAGAACGCCTTTATGTGGGCGCCGGGTCTGCGCATCGCTGGCGGTACGGACGAAATCCTGCGGAACATTATCGCGGAGCGGGTGCTCGGCCTGCCCAGTGATATCCGCGTGGACAAGGATGTCGCGTTCACGGACCTGCCCACGGGCAAGTAAGTCACTCGACTTTTACGGGCTTTTTCAACGTACCGGCAGGGATCTCTTGCGGTTCCTGCCGGTATTCTTATGTTCGGGGCTCATTTTCGCAAACATGAAGGGCGTCCGGCCGGGTTTGCTCCCGAAGGACGGATAGGGTCATGGCTACCGCCTCTAACGGGTTCTTGCGCTGGCTCGGGGTCAGTCTGTTCGCCTCGACCCTGCTGATCGCCATTGGGGCAGAGATGCGCCCGGGCGAACCGGAGGAGGGCGTGTCCCTCGTCCTCAGCCAGCCGAGCGTGGACCGTCCACCACTCAATCTGGGGGACGGGGCGGTGATCGATCGCCTCCGTCGCGACGGTCGTCTGGTGGTGCTGACCCGCAACGCTCCCACGACCTATTACCTGGAGCGCGAGGAAACGGTCGGTTTCGAATACGACCTGGCCCGGGCATTCGCCGCGCATCTGGGCGTGGAGGCCGAATTCGTCGTTTATGAGAACGTGCCCGCGCTGACCGACGCGCTGAAGGCGGGCAAGGGTCATATCGCGGCCGCGGGGCTGGCGCGCCACGAAACCAATGGCGACACGCTCACATTCGGTCCGGGCTACAGCCAAGTGCGCCAGCAACTGGTTTGTCATCGCGAGGCGCGTCTGCCCAGCTCGCCCGAGCGCCTCAAAGACGCCTCCATCATGGTGGTCGCCAACAGTTCCTACGACACTCGCCTCAAGGATCTGCGCCAGGAGCAACCGGCGCTCTCCTGGTCGGCCGTCTACGGCTTCTCGGTGGAAGACTTGATGGAGCGGGTGGCCGACGGCACCGTTGCCTGCACGGCGGGCGATAGCCGCCAGGTCTCCATCACCCGCCGCTATCATCCCGAACTCGTGGTGCCCTTCGATCTGACCGGCCCTGAACCCGTGGCCTGGGCGCTGATCGATGGCGCGCCCGGATTGGAAGCGGCCGCGCGCGACTGGTTCGCTCTGGAGGAAACCCAGACCCTGCTGCGCGGTTTGGAAGAGCGGTATTACGGCCATGTGCCCGCCTATGACTATGTGGACATCGCCCGGTATCAGCGCCGCATTGAGGAGCGCCTCCCGGATTATCGCGAGACCTTCGAGACCGCCGCGCGCGAGACCGGGCTCTCTTGGACCTTACTCGCCGCCATCGCCTATCAGGAAAGCCACTGGGTCCCCGATGCGACCAGCCCCACGGGCGTGCGCGGCATGATGATGCTGACCCGCGCCACGGCGAGCGACATGGGTGTCAGCAATCGTCTCGACGCGGAGCAGAGTATTGATGGCGGCGCGCGCTATCTGGCGTCGATTAAACGGCGCCTGCCTGCCAGCATCACTGGCGAGGACCGGCTGTGGTTCGCGCTGGCCGCGTACAATGTAGGCCTCGGGCATCTCTACGACGCCCGCTCGCTGGCGCGCCGGGAAGGTCGGAACCCGGACAAATGGACCGATGTGAAAGCGATGCTGCCGCTTTTGTCCCAGCCCGCCTATTACAACACCGTGACCTACGGCTACGCCCGTGGCCATGAACCCGTGCGCTATGTGCAGCGGGTGCGCCATTACCATGACATTCTCGACCGTGTTTTCCCTCAGGGGGGCGTGTGAGCACGACGGGCTTAGGGGCAAACCGGGCGGTGAAGTCCGACCTGGACCGGCGCTTCTGCGTCGCGCCCATGATGGATTGGACCGACCGGCATGACCGGTATTTCCTGCGCCTGATTTCCAAGCGCGCGGTTCTGTATACGGAAATGCTCACCACCGGTGCTGTTATCCATGGCGAACGCGAGCGCCTGCTGGGCTTTGATGGGGCTGAGCATCCGGTGGCGTTGCAATTGGGGGGCTCGGATCCGGCGGAGTTGGCCGAGGCCGCGCGCATTGGCGCTGACTGGGGCTATGACGAGATCAACTTGAATGTGGGCTGCCCGTCGGACCGGGTCCAGTCGGGCCGGTTCGGCGCCTGCCTCATGCGTGAGCCCGCGTTGGTGGCAGACGGTATCGCGGCCATGCGCGCTGCTGTCTCGGTGCCGGTGACGGTCAAATGCCGTATTGGCGTTGATGATCAGCGCCCGGAAAAGAGCCTGCCTGCTTTCGTGGAGACGGTCGCCGCTGCTGGCAGCCGCACCTTCATCGTCCATGCGCGCAAGGCGTGGCTCCAGGGGCTCAGCCCCAAGGACAATCGCTCGGTGCCGCCGCTCGACTATCCTCTGGTGCACGCGCTCAAGCGCGCCCGGCCCGACTTGGAGATCATCCTCAATGGCGGTCTGACAACTCTTGACCAGGCTGAGGAGCATCTGCCCGCCCTTGACGGCGTCATGCTTGGCCGGGCCGCCTATCAGACCCCTTACGTGCTCGCCGATGTGGACCAGCGGCTTTATGGCGAGACCACGCCGATCGCCGAGCGCGGCGAGATTGTGCGGGCGCTGCGTCCCTATATGGCCGCGTATCTGGCGCGCGGCGGCCGCTTCCACCACATTGCCCGGCATATTCTGGGTCTCTATCAGGGGCGCCCGCGCGGGCGCATCTGGCGGCGGATTCTCAGCCAGGAGGGTGTGGGGGATGCGGACCTGTCAGTCCTCGACCGGGCACTGGAGGCCGTTGAAACTCCGCTCCCGCCCCGTGACCTGACCCCAGAAGGGGCCGCATCATGGATGGCCTAGCGGCGGCCGGGCCCGAAGCCTTGGTGCTAATGGCGGTGGCCTTGGCGGGCGCGGCGGCGGTCGCGGGCGTGCTGGCGGGGGTCTTCGGTGTGGGCGGCGGGATCGTCCTGGTGCCGATCCTGTTTCACGTTTTCACCGCGCTTGGCGTCGATGAGGCGGTGCGCATGCACTTGGCCGTGGGCACGTCGCTGGCCACCATCATTCCCACCTCCATCCGCTCCCTGAGCAAACACAGCACGCATGATGCCGTGGACTGGACCGCGCTCCAGCGCTGGGCGGTGCCGGTGATTTTAGGCGTTGGGGCGGGCACTCTGGCGGCGAGTGTGATGGCGGGCGCGTCGCTGTCCCTCCTCTTTGCCAGCCTTGCGTTTCTGGTGGGGCTGTATCTGGCGTGCGCGCCCGAGGAGATGCGGATCGCGGATCGATTGCCCGGCCCCGTCATCATGTCCGCCATCGGTGGCGTGATCGGTTTCGTCTCCACGCTGATGGGGATCGGTGGGGGGACCTTTGGTGTTGCGGTCATGACCCTGTATGGCGCCCCGATCCATCGGGCCGTCGGCACCGCCAGCGGCCTTGGCCTCATCATCTCTGTGCCGGCAAGTCTGGGGTTCGTCTGGGCCGGCTGGGGGGAAGGGGGGCTGCCGCCTCTGTCGCTGGGATTTGTGAACCTGCTCGCCTTTGCCGTTATCGTGCCGGTGACCTGGATGACCGTGCCTTGGGGCGTCGCGTTGGCGCACAGCCTGTCGCGCACGCTCCTGCGCCGTGCGTTTGCCGCGTTCCTGATCCTCAATGTGGGTCTGATGGCCTATGAAACGGTCGGTTGATCAGGCGCGTCCCGACACGCTTGCTTGCTCGAACGTGGCCATGCCGGCATGGGTTTCGCAGGCTGCGCGCACGATATGCACCATGAGCACCGCGCCGGACGCTTCCCCCAGCCGCATGTCGAGATTAACAAGCGGACGCTTGTTTAATGCGGTCAAAAGCCGCTCATGCCCCGGCTCCACCGACTGGTGCGCCACCAGGCAGTGATCGAGCGCGTTTGCATTGATTTTGGAGAGCACAGCCGCAGCCGCCGTCACCGCGAACCCGTCCAGCAGCACCGGCACCCGCTGTACCCGCGCCGCCAGGATCGCGCCGGCAATGGCGGCGAATTCCCGGCCGCCGACCCGGCGCAGCGCCTCCAGCGGATCAGCAAGCGCGTCGCCGTGGAAGGCGATGGCCTGGGCCACCACATCGCGCTTGCGCTCAAGCCCCGCATCATCAAGTCCAGTGCCCCGACCCACCCAGTCGCCCGCCTCACCGCCGAAGAGCGCACAGGCCAGCGCCGCGGCCACGGTGGTATTGCCAATGCCCATTTCACCCAGGCACAGCAGATCCGGTTCACCAGCGACCGCTTCCATGCCAAAAGCCATGGTGCCCGCGCAGTCCCGTTCCGATAGCGCCGCCTCGCAGGTGATATCGCCGGTGGGCATGTCGAGGGCGAGATCAAAGACTTTGAGGCCAGCCCCGGCCCCAAGCGCCAACTGGTTCACGGCCGCGCCGCCGGCGGCGAAATTCTGCACCATCTGCTGGGTCACTTCCGCCGGGAAGGCGGAGACCCCATGTTTGGTCACACCATGGGTGCCGGCATAGATCGCCACCTGTGGCTTGGTGATGCGCGGCGGGGCTTTGGCCTGCCAGGCGGCCACCCATTCAACGATGTCTTCAAGCCGCCCCAGCGAGCCCGCAGGCTTGGTGAGCTGGCGGTCGCGGGTGCGCACCTTTGCCACGCTTTCCGCATGCGCGGGGGGCAAAGCCTTGAACAGATTGCGAATATCGTCAAAAGGGGCAGAGGCCAAGTTCGTCTCCCACACAGGATCGGCGCCATGACGGATCCGGACCAGCACGACGAGGACGCCCCCCCGCGCGGCTTCCTTGAGGATATCAAGGTGGCGGCGGTGTTCCTGACCCGCCTGCCGGTCACGCTTGAAGGGCATATTGCGCCCCAGCGGCTGACGCAAGCCATGCGCGCCTTCCCGGTCATCGGATTGATCGTCGGCGGCATCGGCGGTGCGGCTTATGTGGTTGCTCACTGGCTGGGCCTGGGCGTTTTGGCCGCGGGCGTGCTGGCGGTGGGCGTGATGGTCTTGGCAACTGGCGCCCTGCATGAGGACGGCCTGGCGGACACCGCTGACGGCTTCGGCGGCGGCGCCAGCCTGGAGGACAAGCTCGCCATTATGCGCGACAGCCGCCTCGGGACTTACGGCACCCTGGTGCTGGTGCTGAGCCTGTTGTTGAAGCTTGCCCTGATTGTGGAAATCCAAGCGCCCTGGGCGGTGCTGGTGGCCTTGGTCGCGGCGGGCGCCCTATCGCGGGCGATGATTGTCGGGATCATGGTGCGCCTGCCGCCCGCCCGGGTGGAGGGATTATCCGCTGATGCGGGGCGCCCGGGCGTCGATGTGTTGGTGCAGGCCCTGATGATCGCCAGTGTGACCGCTCTGCTTACGCTGCCGCTCGTGCCGGCACTTTTGGCCATTCTCGCGGCCGTGCTCGCGGCCGGTGCGCTGGGCATGCTGGCGCGCCGCCAGATCGGGGGCCAGACCGGCGATGTCTTGGGCGCCGCCCAAGTGGTCGCGGAGCTGGCCGTGCTGGCGGTGGTCGCCGCCGCCTAAGCCAGAGATCCTTGATGAGGGCGCTCAGTCTTTGGTTTAGCGCGCTTTCCGGGCGGAAAACCGCAGACACGTGTCCTGAAAGCGCTCTAAATGGGGTGGGTTCATCTCCGATACAGTGCTTGTTCCTTGGGCGGATACAATGCTGCCAAAGCTGCCCGACGGTGTGGACCCATTGCTTGCCTGCGGGGTTGCCGACAATATTTCCGACGGATACAGAGCAGTCGGACCGCATCTAAAGGAACGGCCTGGCGGAACCGTCCTGGTCGTGGGTCTTGCCCCGCCCGGGAGTATTGGTCTGTATGCGGCGGGCATTGCCGTGGCGATGGGTGCTGAAAAGGTCGTTTACGCGGATGCGGATCCAGAGCGTTTGGAGATCGCCGCCGCGCTGGGCGCCGAGCCGCTTCCCCCGCGCTGGGCGCCGAGCCGCTTCCCCTTGAGGAAAATGCCGTCAAGAAATACGCCACGGATCGAAAAACCCTGGCTGGTGGTTTCGACATCACGGTCGATGCGTGCGGGGTTTCCACGGTCCTTCCTGATCTGATCGCGGCCACTGCGCGAGCGGGTGTGTGTGTATCCACCGCCGGTGTCATCTATCGGGGAACGCCGGTTTCCATGGATGTTTATAACATGTATCGCAAGTCCATCAGCTTCCACACAGGATGGGTTCACACTCATGCTTTGATTGACGAGCCTTTGGCGCTGATCACCTCGGGCACATTCGACCCCTCGCCCGTCACCACGAAAGTGGTTCCATGGGAGGATGCTGCTGAGGCACTGGTCGAACCCTTCACGAAGCTGATTATTTCACGTCAAGCGTAAGTGATCTGGCGCCGGAGTGGTCGCGGTGAGCATCTCCGGCGCTCAGATTTCATCCAACTCCGGAGCATTCGGCGGCGTTGGGGCGATCCGGTTGGCTGGCCAGACTTTGCGCAGGTCATGATCCACCAGCTCACGCGGTTGGTGAAGTTTCACCTCCGCGCTGGTGTCGCTCAGATCCACCGTCACGAAGCCCATGACGCGGCGACTGTCTGGGGCATGGGCGCGATGGGTGGTGAAGCTCGTGGGCGGGGTCCAGATGCGCCGGATACCGTTCAACTCGTAATCGAGATACTGGTGCAAGTGGCCCGACACGACGAGCTTGAGATTGAGCCGCGCCAGCAGCCGCCCCAGGGCTGGCTGGGCTTCCGGCGCAATGGCCAGGCCGCGGGCGTGTTCGCCAGACTTGGTGGGCAGCACCAGAGGCTTGTGCAGAAGCAGCATGACCGGGCGGGTACCAGCGGCGTCTACCTGATCGCTGAGCCATTCCATCTGGATCTGATCTTCCGGCAGGCCAGTGCCCAGCACCATGGAGTCAAGACCCAGGATCAGCCAGCGCCCGGCTTCAAGGCCCCAATAGCAGCGCCCAAAGGCGCGCTCGAAACGGCTGATGCGCTCGGACGTGACCGCACGCTTGGCCTGACGCCTTGGATCATTGCCGACATCATGATTGCCCGGCACCACGAAGACCGGCGCCCGAATGCGATCATGGCAGGCGCGGGCAAAGGCCAGATCCTCGTCAAACTCCGCGCCTTCCATGCTGAGATCGCCAGCATTGAGCACGCAGTCGGGCTGTAGCCGGTGGATCGCCTCCCGGACGAGCGCGAAATTGTCGTAGAAAATACCGTTATGCGGACTGAGATGCGTATCTGAGAGGATGGCGATGCGATGGGCCATGATCCGCGCCTCCAGTTCATCCGCTATGCTGCATAGCGGATTGTGCAGCGCACCATAGGCATCTGAATCGGGCTGAGTCTATGTCCCTCCGGTGGTCATCCGGCGATTTGGGTCAAGAGCTGCCCCAACGGGTCAGTGTCCAGGGGTTTGCCATCCAAGGCGCCCTGCCAGTCGAGGCCCGCGCGCAGCCGCACCACATCGCCGATGACGATGAGAGCCGGCGCCTCGATGCCGCTCGCGAGCGCATCATCGAAGGCTCGGGCGAGAGTGGTCTCCAGGACCTGCTGGTCGGGGGTGGTGGCCTTGCTGACAATCGCGACGGGTTCGTCGCCGCGCCGGCCGGCCGTCTGAAACCGGGCGCTGAGCGTGCTCAGGTGCTTCATGGCCATGTAGAGCACAATGACCGGCGAACCCTTGGCGATGGCCTCCCAGTCGAGGCCCTCGGGCACATCGCCCGTGGCCGTGTGGCCGGTGACGAAGGTGACCGCGTGATTGATGTCGCGATGGGTGACGGGAATGCCCGCATAGCCCAACCCGCCCACGCCCGCGCTGACCCCCGGCACCAGCCGGAACGGCACGCCCGCGCGCACCAGCGCCAGCGCTTCTTCCCCGCCCCGTCCAAAAACGAAGGGATCCCCGCCTTTCAGCCGCAGGACGCGCTTGCCACTGTGCGCCAGCTCAATCAGGCGGCTGGAGATATCCCGTTGTTTCAAGGACGGTTTGCCGCCACGCTTGCCCGCATATTCAATCGCCGTGTTCGGGCCGGCGAGCGCCAGCACCCCATCGCCAACCAGGGCGTCATGAACGATGATGTCCGCTTGGCCAAGCGCATGGGCGGCGTGCAGCGTCAACAAACCGGGATCGCCCGGGCCCGCGCCCACAAGCCACACCGAGCCCGGCTCGAAGGCCGGAAACTGGATCGTGCCCGACGGCAGCACCTGACCAAGGCTGGAGCGACCAAAGCGGGCCGCTGCAAGCGAGGGAGGATCCTGAACCATTTTACGCACCCACAATGTGGATCAATTTAATTCCCGCTACTCTACAGGAATAAGCACGAATTTTGGAATCGGAAGGGGCGGGCCCCTAAATGAGACGTGGGTTCAGCAAAAATTCCTGGGTTCAGCAAAAATTCCCGTGAGCGCGCGCCGGCCGTGTGGTGGTTCTCCAGATCCGGCGCTATGGTGGCCGCGCTGCGATCAGACATGCGATCAGGCAAAGGATATCGCCCATGCGCCAAGGCTCTTGGAAGATCATCGCGATCCTGGCGGCAGGCGCGGCCACACTGTTGCTGGTGCTGAACTGGGCCTTTCCCGGCGCCACGGATGATGAGGATTTCTGGCCGCAAATGGCCTATGGCCTGATGCTGGTGACGCTGTTCGGCGCCGCCGCTTTTGGCCCGCGCATCAATCTGAGCGAAGCGGTGCGCAATGGCTTGATCTGGGTGGGGATCTTCGTGGCGGTATTCGCCGTGGTGAGCTTTCGCGAAGACTTTGCTTATGTCGGCCAGCGCATGATGGGCGAGTTGTTGCCCTCTCAAGCCCAAACGACAGCGGCGGGCACCGTGAGCCTGCGCCGCTCCAGCAATGGTCATTTCATGGTCAATGCCGATGTGCGTGGAGACGGCCGCGAGGCGCCGGTCCTGTTTATGGTCGATACGGGCGCCAGCGCCGTGGCGCTGTCACCGCAAGACGCGCGGCGTATTGGGTTTGATCCGGACAGCCTGCGCTACACGGTGATGGTCAATACCGCGAACGGACGCACCAGCGCGGCGCCAGTAGAGATCGATCGCATTGCCATCGGCCCGGCCGTGGTGACCCGGGTGCGGGGCCTGGTCATCCGCGAGGGGCTGGCCGGCTCGCTCCTGGGACTGAGTTATCTCGATGATTTATCCGGGTATAGCGTGCAGGGTGATGAACTCGTACTAACGCCTTGAGGACCTCACTCTCACGTCTGCCCAACCCCTGTATCTGCCTGACCCCTCAAAAAGAGATGATCTCATGCTGATTGCTCAGATCACCGATTGTCATGTCACGGCCAAGGAGGCGGGTCCTCTGGACGGCTACGATACCGCCGCCGATCTGGCTCTGGCGATTGCGCGCGTGAATGCCTTTGAGCCGGCGCCCGATCTCCTGCTCGTGACTGGTGATCTGGTCGATCACCGGCTGGACACGGAATATGCGCATCTGGCCGAGATCCTCGCGGCAGTGCGCATCCCGATGATCATCCTGCCCGGCAATCACGATGCCCGCGCGCCCTTTACCAAAGCGCTGGGGCAGATCGCCACCATTGGCCATGGGGATCCGTTCCTGCATCTGGTGCGCGATATCGAGGATCCGCAGCATGGGCCCTTGCGACTTCTGGTGCTCGATTCACTCGAAGAAGGGGCAACAGGCGGCGAAATGTGCGCCGCGCGGCTCGCCTGGATTGAGGCGCGTCTCAGCGAGGCGCAGGACGTGCCCACCGTAATGGCCATGCATCATCCGCCCCTGCATTTTGGGATTCCGATTTTCGATCACTTCGGCTTTAAGGGGCTGGACGCGTTCCGCGCCATGGTCATGCGCCATCCGCAGATCGACCTGATCTTGTGCGGGCATATCCACCGGGCGATCACGGCGAGCCTGGGCTCGGCCCGGGTGCATGTGTGCCCGGCCACGAGCTATGCCTATCCGCTGGAACTGCGCGAGGGCGCGCCCTTCGCCCGTCAGCCCGAACCGCCGGGCATTATGCTGCATCGCCGCCAAGGCCCGCGAGACTGGACCAGCCATGTCCTGCCTGTGTCCCCGCGCGCCCGCTGAGCGGGAAGGCCCGGTCCCGGGGCGGTTGTTCTTCGTTGTCGGCCCCAGCGGGGCGGGCAAGGACACCCTGATCGATGAGGCGGGGCGGGTGCTTGGCGCCTGTCCACGGTATATGATCTGTAAGCGGATTATTACCCGCCCGCCCGAGCCGGTCGGCGAGCAGAACGTGGCCGTGACATCTGAGCGGTTTGCCCGCCTGAAGCACGCCGGTGCCTTTGCGCTGAGCTGGTCCGCCCACGGATTGGATTACGGGATCGCCTCGTCGGTGCTGGCGGATCTGGCGGCTGGACGGCATGTGATCGTCAATGGCTCGCGTGGCGTGATCCCGGTGGCGTTGGGGCTGACCCCGGATGTGAGCGTGATCTTGGTCACGGCGCCACGCTCGGTGCTTGCGGTACGCCTGGCGGCTCGGGGCCGGGAGAGCGCCGAGGCCATCGAGGCACGCTTGGCGCGCGATCCAGGCGCAGGCCTTGAAGGGGTCCCCGATGAGGCCCTGAGCGTGGTGCAGAACGATGGCAGTGTGGCGGACGGCACGGCGCGCTTTCTGGCGGCGCTGGGCCGCGCGGAGCCCTTTTGCGCGCGCCTCACAGGCGACCCCACGGGCTTATCCCATGAGGAAAGTTGAAATTACCGCCGCCCCCCGGTACACCCAAGCGTGCTCGACGCGAAGACCAAGCCACAGGGGACCTGACCACCATGAGCTTTCCCACGCCGCGATCTGACCTGACCCCCAACACGCCGGAGTTCGAGCGCTTGCCCCTGGTGGCGCCCTTGGGGTTCCGGGAGTATGACGCGCGCTGGCTGTTTCCCGAGCAAATCAATCTGATGGGCGTGCAGGCCTTGGGCCTGGGCCTGGGTACTGTGATCCACCAGCTGGGTGTAGAGCCGCGCATTGCCGTGGGTCATGACTTCCGCTCCTATTCCGCGTCGATTAAGCAGGCGTTGATGAACGGGCTGATCAGTGCGGGCTGCCACGTGCATGATATCGGTCTGGCGCTCTCGCCCATGGCCTATTACGCGCAGTTCGATCTGGATGTGCCCTGTGTGGCCATGGTCACCGCGAGCCATAACGAGAATGGTTGGACCGGTGTGAAAATGGGCGCCAATCGCCCTCTCACTTTTGGTCCCGATGAGATGAGCCGGCTCAAAGAGGTGGTGCTGTCGGGTGCCTTCCAATTCGCCGAGGGCGGACGATACACCTTTGTGCCGGACATGGCCGACCGCTATATCGCTGCCTTGACCAAGGGCAAAAAGCTGGATCGCCCGATCAAGGTCGTGGCGGCCTGCGGCAACGGTACGGCGGGCGCGTTCGCGCCGAAAGTGCTTGAGGCC
>CAZVEE010000006.1:0-74594 GCA_964625525.1 uncultured Alphaproteobacteria bacterium
GCTCACGGGCCTGCCCAAGCTTGATGCCCAGGCGCTGCACAGCTTTGCTGGCAAAGTCGGCGCGCGCGGGGCGCAGACGCAATTCACCCTTGTGGCGGATCTCCTGGATCGGCTCATGGGCCGGGTGATCCGCCATGCGGCGGGGCTGACGCCCGCGCCCGTGCGCGATGGCGAGAGCGAGGCGCTGAGCGCCCTTGCGGCGCGCCGTCCTCTTGCCCAATGGATCGAGGCATGGGACAAGATTGCGCGGTCGCTGGCCGAAGGGGCGGCGCTGAATCTCGACCGCAAACAGCTTCTTTTGACGGCCTTTTTCACGCTCCAGGCCACGGCCCGGGGCGCCTGACGATCCTGGGGAGCGCAAGCCCGTGGCGTTGATTGACAGCCATTGTCACTTGGATTTTCCCGACCTGTCGGCTGATCTCGACGGGGTCCTCGCGCGCGCCCGCACGGCGGGAGTTACGGGCATGGTGACCATCAGTACCCGGCTTACCCAGTTCGACAAAGTGCGCGCGATTGCCGAAGCCCATGATGACGTGTGGTGCGCGGTGGGCATCCACCCGCACCATGTGGCCGAAGAACCACCTACCGATGTGCCGACATTGGTGGCGCTGGCGGACCATCCGCGTGTGGTGGGCATCGGTGAAAGCGGGCTTGATTATCATTACGACTTCGCGCCGCGCGATGTGCAGACGGAGAGTTTCCGTACTCACATCCGTGCGGCGCGCGAGACGGGTCTGCCGTTGATCGTGCACACCCGCGAGGCCGATGAGGACACGGCCCGCATCCTGGAAGAGGAAATGGCGGACGGGGCTTTCACCGGTCTGTTGCACTGTTTCAGCTCTGGGGCGGAGCTGGCGCGCCGGGCGGTGGCCATCGGGTTTTACGTGTCCTTCTCTGGCATTCTCACCTTCAACCGCGCCGAAGAGATCCGCGCCGTGGCGGCCACCTTGCCCCATGACCGGCTGTTGGTGGAGACCGATGCGCCGTATCTGGCGCCGGTGCCCAAACGCGGCAAACGCAACGAGCCCGCTTATGTGACGCATACGGCGCACGTGCTCGCCGAGACAGTGGGCCTGAGTGCGGCCGACCTGGCGGCCCAAACCACCGAGAATTTCCATCGGCTTTTTACCAAGGCCGCAGCATGAGCGGAGGCGAGCCGATGGCGGGGCGGCGTCTGACAATCACTATTCTGGGGTCCGGCTCTTCCAGTGGCGTGCCCAAAGTGGGCGGCGTTTGGGGCGCCTGCGATCCGGCGGAGCCGCGCAACCGGCGGCGGCGTTGCTCAGTGTTGATCGAGGTGGGCGCGCCCGGTGCACCGGCGACGACTGTGCTGGTGGATACCTCGCCCGATTGCCGCGAGCAGTTGCTTGATGCGGGCGTCACCCATATCGATGCGGTGCTGTATACCCACGATCATGCGGACCAGAGCCACGGCATTGATGATTTGCGCCATATGGCGGTGCTCATGCGCCGGCGGGTGCCGGTCTTCACGGATGCCTTCACCAAGGCGTCGCTCTTGCGCCGCTTTGGCTATTGCTTCGAGGCCCCGCAGGATAGCCCCTATCCGCCGATCCTGGATCACAGCCTCATTGCGCCGCTGGACCCGGTGACGATTGATGGGCCCGGCGGGCCGCTGACGGTGCTGCCTTTTGATGCCGATCACGGGTCTATTCGGGCGCTGGGCTTTCGCTTTGGCCCGGTGGCCTATTCGCCGGATCTGGTGGACTTGCCGGAGGAGAGCTTCGCCGCGCTCGACGATATTCCCTGCTGGATCTGCGATGCGCTGCGGTTCACCACGCATCCCAGCCATGCCCATGTGGACAAGACCCTGGGCTGGTTCAAGCGGGTGAGGGCACAGCGGGGTGTGCTGACCAACCTGCATATCGATCTCGATTATCAGGCACTCAAAGCGTATCTGCCGGCGCATGTGGATCCGGCTTATGATGGCATGACCCTGGATTTTGACGTGGAGTGAGCACGCCCCATGACTTTGAGATGTGTGGCTCTTCGGTTCTTGCTGCTTGGCGCGCTGCTGGCGGCTTTCTTGGTCGCGGCCTCCGCGCGCGCGGAAACCGTGCACTATCAGCTCTACGCGGAGACCCATGAGGGGGCGGCGCTGACCGGACGGCTTGTCGCCGGGTTCGATGTGACGCCGCTGTCGGACACGGTGGACCGGGTGCATGTGGGCAGCGTGCGGCGGCTTGGCTCGGGCCAGCGGTTGCTCGCAGTCTCCCATGCGGGGCTGCGCTTTGACGTGGACCGGCGCGCGCGACAGACCGCGCTCTCGGACATTCCCGGTCTGGGGCCGTTGTCAGAGGATGTGGGCCTGGTGGTGCGCGATATCCTTATGCTTTACGCCGCCAATGATGCGGCAGCGTTGAAGCGCGTGGATGCCGGGGCCGATGACGCGGCAGCGCAGCCGCGTGAGATCGGCAGCACGGTGACGCTGGATGCGCCGCTCCTTGGCGATTGGAGCCAGGGCGAGGCCATCCCGGTTGCCCGCGATTGTCTGGCCATGTCCGATACGCTGATGGAGCGGGACGAGGGTATGGTGCTCTATCACACCCAGTTTCGCGTGCCACTGCGTCCCTGTCTGGCGCTTGCGGGGTTGGCGCGGGAGCGGGTGGATAACGCTGCTTGGGTGGCCAAGGCGGGCGATGCTTGGTGGCATGCCTCGGGCACGCGCGTGCTTGAAGTGCGCAGCAAGGTAAACCCGGCTACTCAGCGCATCATCTCGGCGCTGATCATTGCTCGAGAAGATATGGCTGTGCGTCCCGGCTGCACGCGCCATGGGGCGCTGTGCCAGGCCCCCGTGCCCTTGAGTGTCGAGCGGCATGTGGAAATCAGCCAGGGATCTTAGAGCGCTTTCAGGAAACGTGTGTGCGGTTTTCCGCCCGGAAAGCGCGCCAAACCAACGACCGAGAGCTGTTTCCATGATCTGGGTTTCAGTGAAACGGCTCTAGAAAGCGCCTTGAGTGCGTGCGTAGATAAACGACAAATAGGCCGCATAGGCGAGCACGAACAGAAACCCTTCCGTGCGCGTAAGGACCCGCTGGGTCAGGGCAACGGAAATCAGCCAGGCGGTGACCGCAGCCATGATCCAGAGGTCGGCGCGGATATCGCCCGCCGGTACAGCGACCGGGTGTACCACCGCCGTGATGCCCATGATCCCCAGAATATTGAACAGATTGCTGCCGATGATGTTGCCGACGGCCACCTGCGCCTGACCGCGCAAGGCAGCGATCGTACACGTGGCCAGTTCCGGCAGCGAGGTCCCGATGGACAGGATCGTCAGGCCAATGACGGTCTCTGACACGCCCCAGCCACGCGCCAGCGTGACCGCACCGGTGACCATCACATCCGCTCCCGCGACCAGAAGCGCCATGCCGCCGATGGTAAAGCCCGCCGCGACAAGTGGATTGGTGGGCGTTGAGCCCGCGAGGTCGGCTTCCGCTTCATGCAGGCGCGCGGAGGCATCCCGTTCCGCCCGCTCCTGGCGGTAAACGACGATCACATAGGCCACCAGCATGACGAGGAACACCGCGCCGCCCACACGCCCCACCGCGCCGCCATAGCCCACGATCACCAGCGCCGCCGTCGCGAGCGCCAGCATGGGGCCGTCACGGCGGAAGGCTTCGCGTTCGCAGACAAGCGCCGTCACAGTTGCCGCCGTGCCCAATACCAACAAGATATTGGCGATATTGCTGCCCAGCACATTGCCGAAGACAAGCCCCGGCGCCTCGGCCCAAGCGGCTTTGATACTGGTCACCAGCTCCGGCATGGAGGTGCCGAACCCCACAATGACGAGCCCCACCAGCAATGCCGAGATGCCCAAATGGCGCGCCAGCGCCACTGCGCCGCGCACCAGCGCCTCACCGCCGAGCGCGAGCAAAACAAAACCGGCAAGGATCTGCAGAGTGGCCATCAGGCAGGCACTTTCATCACGGCAGGGCAGGACTGGACCAGTCCCCGGCATTTTCGGTGTTGGGCGAGCATATGGGAGAGGAGCGCGGGTGGATCAATCCCGTGCCACCCTTTCAACCGGCGTACTGAGCCAGCGGAAGAGCAGGGCCAGAACCACCAGTGACAGCCCCAACGCCACCCACCACGGCACGCCGAAGCCCGCCGGCACCATGCCGATCACAATCGCGACGACCCCGGCGAGCAATGCATAGGGCAACTGTGTGCGCACATGCGCCGCGTGATCACAGCCCGAGGCCAGGGAGGACATGACGGTGGTGTCGGAAATGGGGGAGCAGTGATCGCCCCACACTGCACCGCCCAGCACGGCGGCGATGGTGGCGGAGAAGGCCGCGGCCTCCGCTCCACTCATCTCCGCGCCCCCGGCCGAGACCCAGGCCAGCGGCAATACCAGCGGCGTCAGAATGCCCATGACGCCCCAACTTGTGCCTGTGGTGAAGGCCATGCCGGCGGCGATCAGGAACACCAGCGCCGGCATCAGCGCGATGGGAATCGCATCACCGATATATGTGACGATGTACGCGTCGGTCTGGATGGCGTCATTCACGCCCGCGATAGACCAGGCCAGCGACAGCACCACCGCCGGCAGCATCATGGAGCGCGCGCCCGCCATCCAGCCGTCGCTGGCCTCGCCCAAGGTCAGCCGTCCGCTGAGCATCGACAGCACGATGGCCAGGATAACGGCGGCAAGCGAGGCCCACATCATGGCTGCGTAGGAATTTCCAGCCCCGAAGATGTCCCGCAGGGCGGCGTTCCAGCCCACATCTCCCGCGCCTGTCACCACGATCCCGGCCAGCGTGCCGACGATCAGCACCCCGAGCGGCGCCAGGGCAATCCAGGCGGCGGGCGCGTTTTCGCGCACCGTGTCCTGACTGGCGGAGGTCAAGTCCGCCTGGTCGCCCTGGGGATCCTCCACGCCGTACTCGCGCGCCTCGCGTTCGGCGGCAAGCATGGGGCCGAAATCCCGGCCGGAGATGGCGACGATGGCCACGAGGGCGATCGCGAGAAGCGGGTAGAAACTGTAGGCGAGGGACTCGAGAAAAATGCCGTAGGCCGTGACACCCTCGGCATCCAGATTGGTCAATCCTGCATCGATAAACCCGACCAGGGCGCCAATCCAGGTGCTGATAATGGCGATGGTGGCGATGGGAGCGGCCGTGGAATCCACGATATAGGCGAGTTTTTCCCGCGACACACGCAGCCGATCGGTGATGGGGCGCATGGTGTTGCCCACCACCAGGGTGTTTGCGTAATCGTCGAAAAAGATTGCCAGGCCCAGAAGGCCGGTTGCCCCTTGTGCCCGGCGCGGGCTGCTGGCGATGCGGGAGAGGGCGCTCGCGATCCCGGTCATGCCGCCATTGCGGGTGAGTATACCCACCAAGCCGCCGATGGTGATCGAGAACAGCAGAATGGCGATATGGTCCGGATCCGTCAGGGCCTGGGTCACATAGACCGGGAGAATGTCCAGAAAGCCGGCCGTCACAGAGCCAAAGGCGATGCCATGGGCCAGGGCCGCGCCCATCCACACGCCGATGGTCAGCGCCGGGACCACCTGGCGCATGAGCAAGACCGCCGCGATAGCCACGACAGCCGGTAGCAGCGAGACCCAGCCTGGGGCGGTATCGCGGGTGAGCTGATCCGCCTGAGCACCGCTGGGCGCGCGCAAGGTCAAAACCGCTGGATCTTCAGAAATCGTCACGGCGCGGAAGGTCACGACACCCTCCACGGTCTCGCCCGGGATTGTGGTCCCGCCCGCGTCCAGAACCCAGCCCGGGCCGCTGGCACCCGGGGCCGTCATGTCCGTGGGCACGCCGCGCAGCAGCAGGGCCGGGGCCTCCAAGCGCGCTTGGCCATCGGTTTGCGCATGGGCGTTTTCAGGTCCCGCCGCCAAGAGAACGACAGCCCATATCAATGCGCTGAGCAGCGCCGCCAGGACACGGTGACCGGTCATACTTGCTTCCCCGCTTTCGGCAGCCATGCTGCCTTCATCCCGCCAGTGTCGGGGATGCGTCGGAAAATGTCACGGGGGGCGGTGAAGCCGTTGACAGGGGCCGGAGCGCGGTCGAGCGTAGCCGTCACGCACAGCGGATAAGGGAGGATCCCATGGGGCTGATCATACGGTTTGGAGCGTTCGCGGTTCTGCTGAGTCTTGGTCTCTGGGTGACGGGCGCGCGGGCAGACACGGTGTGGCCGCCGCAGGATCCGGACGCTTGGGGCCTGGCCATCATCGATGTGGAAACCACCGGTCTCGATCCGGCCTACCATGAAATGATCGATCTGGGCGTCATCTACACCACGCTGGAGGGCGAGGAGCTGGGGCGTTTCCATGTCCTGATCATGCCCGATCACCCGGAACGATTGAGCCCTGGCGCCGCGGCTGTGAACGGCTTTTCCGTCGCGCGTTGGGAGGCGGAGGGGGCGGTGTCCGAGGCCGTCGCATTGGACCAGTTTAAGGCCTTCCATAGCGCGCTTGCCGGTGAGCGGACAGTGCTCATGCTTGGCTTCAACGCCCATTTTGATCGGGCGTTTCTGGACGCCCTGCTGGCTCAACACGGGCTGGGACTCGCTCAATTCTATACCTATTTCATGTTGGACGTCCCCTCGATGGCATGGGGGGCGGGCATCCGCGACCTCAGCAACCCGCGTATCGCAGCCGCACTCGGTATTGCTCCGGAAACGGAGGATCCATTGGAGCATACTGGGTTGACGGGGGTGGCGTTCAATCTGGCGCTTTACCGGGCCTTGCTGGCGCGTCAGGCGCAATGAGTCAGGCGCAGTCTTTCGTGGCGCTGGGCTTGGCGGCGCAGGTGCGCAAAGTCTGGCAGAGCATCTCCATGCCATCTTCAATGGTGCGCAGGCGGATGCCTGCCCGGCCCAGGTCGCCATAGCGTGGGGCCCGATGCAGGCACACCACGCCGGCATGGGCCACCGCGAGATGCACGAGCCCCACGGGTTTGTCTGGCGATCCCCCGCCGGGGCCGGCAATGCCGGTCACTGAGAGAGCAACATCCGCATCCGAGTGGTTCAGCGCGCCGAGCGCCATGGCCCGCGCGACCGGTTCACTCACCGCGCCATGGGTGGCGAGTGTGTCGCTGCCAACGCCCAGCATGGCGTGCTTGGCATCATTGGAATAGGTGACAAAGCCCCGATCAAAAGCCACCGACGAGCCGGGGATGTCCGTGAGCAGCCCCGCAATGAGCCCGCCCGTGCAGGACTCAGCCGTGGCAATCATCAGCCCCCGAACGGCCGCTTCCTCCAACACGGCCCGCGCCCGCGTCAGCAAGGGCGCCGCGAAGACAGGCGGTGTGATTGGGGTGTCTGATGGCATCAACGGGCTTTCGCGGCAGCTTACAAGGGTCGGCCCCTATCTTGGAGACCAGACCTTCGATCCTAAGGCCAGGGTTGTCCCCATGCCAAGCCCCTTGTGCAAGTGTGGTTTTTTAGGCGCGACTGAGGGCGGCGCCAGGGACGTCCCCCTTAGCAAGCGATTAGAGCAAGCGATCAGACACGGCTCAAAAATAGGGAGCCCGGTTGCGGCAAATGTCAGCGACCAAGTCGTCATCTAAATCGAGATCTTCAATGAAGTTTTGTAGGATATCATCGAATATAGGATGCGGCCAATGAGGTTCTTTGGGATGGCGTGTATTGGTCCAGTCCGACCCGTAGAGAATTTTGTCTCTCCCAATTTGATTTATCCGATGCTTCACATTGCGATACCATTTGTCATGGTCTCTTTTTACGGGCAAGAGGCGCGTCAGGAGACTCTGTTCACTTTGAGTATCAGAGGGAACGCAGAGGATCGAACTCTTCATGACCTCGGATATATCAAAGTAAATATTCGATAAGCCGTCTGGATTGGTTTTCCGCGCGTCAATAAACGCACCGACGGCGTCATCTGTTTCCTGGTCATACCCACCATAGCCTGACATATGGGCAATCTGCACCGTCACGCCTGCCGCCGGGCGGATGACTTCATCAATAAAAGCCTTCATATGATTGGCCCCATAGGGCTCTTCATCAAATGGGTCGCGCAAATGAGTAAGTACAGGAAAGTTATGATCACGTGCGTAGATATAAATGCGTCGAAGTCTGGAAAGATGATCCCTAATTTTAGGCTGATCTTTTTCATGTGGGGAATACAATCGTACTTTCGAACTTGCAAAATGCAACTTTAAGCCGATCATAGCGTGCTTTTCTTTGCATTCCTCCGTCCAGTATTTGATTTCTGCGTCCGCATAATCCCGGGTCGGGTTGACGCTGAACAAGCCTTTTAATCTCCCCCTCGATGCCAAGACTTGTTCATGACACCAGTTGTTTTCTTCCCGTACATCACGTGCGGCATCATGAATATTTTTATCGAGTTCAGGAGCGTCCCGGATAAAACCTCCCGAAAGCGCCAGTCCTTGTTTAATGTAGTTTTCGTCAAGATATTGTAAGGCATCCTCACCGGTGCAGTGATCAGGAGGGTAACCTTCTCGCCAATTGCAAAAAACCAGAGGCTTATCCCGCTCCGAATTTTGGCCCATCGTGCCTTTGATCTTGTTGATTTCTTGAATTGAGTTCTCTGAATGAAGATGAAGGTGATGGTCTACGAGCGGGACAGCGCCCCGCTTCAAGCGAGCGATCCGTTTTCGGCTCTGCCTGTTCGAATTTAAGGTGCTGGCGGTTTGGTGATAAACACCTGCCCAAAACTGATATACAGCCGCCCAAAACGACGTATTATTACGACGATACCTGATCATTGATGATTCAACCCGGCCGATCCCCATAAACCGACACATAGTGTAATCAGACCATAAGAACCTTGTCATCCTCACACATGCAGATATCGATTTGAGCTCGGGAATACTCGGCATTGCACGTTTATCGTGTTGAATCGGCTTATGGGGCAGGGTGAACCGCCATTCACGCGCTTTTGCGTGAGTTTGAGGGGGAACAGCGTCGGCTTGGGCGGGGATATCGCGTGAAAGTATCGTGACTGAATGACGCAGCGTTGGCTGCGATGATTGGACAAGGTCATCGGCCATCATGGGGCTATGAAACCAGAAACCACCGCTATCCATACGGGCCTCAGTCGCGAGGCGGGCGCCATCGCGCCGCCGCTGCATTTGTCCACGACCTTTGAGCATGATCCGGTGGGGGAACCGCTGGGCGCGCACATCTACATCCGCACGTCGCATCCGAATGGCGAGGCGCTGGAGACCCGTCTGGCCGCGCTTGAAGGCGGGGCCCAAGCGGTGGCTTATGCGTCCGGGATGGGCGCGGTGGCGGCCTATCTCCAAAGTCTGCCGCCGGGCACGCAGGTGCTGTTTCACACCGCGCTCTATTTCCATGTGGCTGCGCTCGCACGGGATCGCTTCGCGACCTGGGGTCTCACGGCACGCGCTGTTGATTTCACTGATCTGGAGGCGCTCGACCGGGCCATTGGGCCGGAGACAGGCCTGTTATGGTTCGAGACGCCAAGCAATCCGGCCATGGACGTGATCGACATTGCGGCGGTGGCGGCGCGGGGGCGGGCCTGTGGCGCGCTGACGCTGGTCGATTCCACCTTCACGAGCCCGGCTGTGCAGCGTCCGCTCGATCTGGGTGCGGATGCGGTGATGCATTCGGCCACGAAATTTATGGGCGGGCATAGTGATGTGCAGGGCGGGGCGTTAATCCTGAAAGATGATCCGGCTCATGCGGCGCGGCTCAAGGAGCTCCGCACGCTGACCGGCGGCGTCCTGGCGCCCTTCAACGCCTGGCTGATCGCTCGGGGCTTGACGACTCTGCATTGCCGGCTCGAGCGTCAGAGCGCCACGGCACTCGCCATTGCGCAGGCGCTTGAGGGCCATGCCAGCGTGGAGCGGGTGCGCTATCCGGGACTGGCCAGCCATCCGGGCCACGCCATCGCACGCCGACAAATGCGCGGTGGTGGGGCGATGCTCGCCTTTGACGTGAAGGGCGGCGCGCAGGCGGCGCTCGCGGTCGCGGGCCGGCTCCGGCTGATCGTCAACGCCACCAGCTTGGGCGGCGTCGAGACGCTGATCGAGCATCGCGCCAGTATCGAGGGACCAGACAGTAAGAGCCCGCCAGGCCTGTTGCGGGTCTCCGTGGGCCTGGAGCATCCAGATGATCTGATCGCGGATCTGCTCCAGGCGCTCGGTTAACTGCCCTGGCGCGGCAGTTCAACTGTCACGGCGGCTTGGGCGGCAATGCCTTCGCGCCGGCCGGTGAAGCCCAGCTCTTCCGTCGTCGTCGCCTTCACCGAGACCCGGGCGCGGGAGACGCCGACGATCTCGGCGATGCGTTCGGCGATCACGTCCCGGTGCGGGCCGATTTTCGGTCGTTCACAGATCAAGGTGAGATCGAGATGCAAGAGCCGGCCGCCCCGGGCGCGCAGGCGCTCCACCGCATAGATTAGGAACTGGTCGGACGCCGCGCC
The DNA here is from genome assembly GCA_964625525.1 of uncultured Alphaproteobacteria bacterium. Classification (GTDB taxonomy): domain Bacteria; phylum Pseudomonadota; class Alphaproteobacteria; order JAJFIK01; family JAJFIK01; genus CAZVEE01. The sequence continues at coordinate 10,406 of CAZVEE010000006.1, forward strand.
TTTCCACTGGGGATCGGTGGGCGGAAAGTGGTGGCCGATATCGCCATCGGACAAAGCCCCGAACAGCGCGTCGGTCAGCGCGTGCAAACCCACATCCGCATCGGAATGGCCGCTGAGGCCGTTGTCATGGGGAATCTCCACCCCGCCCAGCGTCACGAAGGTTCCCTCGCCAAACCTATGGACGTCGAAGCCGGTGCCGGTGCGGGTCTCCCAGGCCGGCGGGCCGGCGGGGCCGCGGGCGGCCGGGGCATCCATCTGCTGATAGGCCATGGTGCGTTCGGCGATCTCAAAGCCAATGGGCGTGGTGATCTTGATATTGTCCGGCGAGCCCAGAACCAAAGCCACCGAGAGGCCTGCCGCTTCGGCCACGGCCGCATCGTCGGTCAGGTCTTGGCCCTGCGCCTTGCGATGGGCGTCCAGGATGGGGCCGAACGCGAACCCCTGCGGCGTTTGCGCCCGCCACAGCCCGTCGCGCGGCACGGTCTCGGCAATGCGCGGGGCCTCGCCGCCGGCGGTGGCGTGGGCGCGCTTGACCGTATCGGAGATGGGCAGGGCCGCAATGGCCCCATCATGGCGATCAAGCGCCTCGATCACCCGGGTGATGGTGTCTTCATCTGTGAAGGGGCGCGCTCCATCCTGAATCAGAACCCGCTCGACGCTGCCACCGTTCAGGCTTTCCAGACCGAGAGCCACTGATTCCTGGCGGGTCGCGCCGCCATGGACCGGCTCCAGCAGATCAAGGCCAGCCAGCGCCGCATCGTAGAGAGAACGGTCATCGGGATGAATAACCACCCGCACCGCCTCCACTGCGGGGTGGTGGCGAAACGCCTCCACCGTGTAGCGCAGCACCGGCACGCCAGCGATGTCGCGATACTGTTTAGGAATGCCGCCGCCGGCGCGCAATCCGCGCCCGGCGGCAACGATCAGAGCCACTGTTTTCGTCATCGCCACCAACGTCTCGAAGGGAATCTCGCCGGGCCGGACGGTGCGCGAAGGCTGCGGCCAATGCAAGCCCGGCCATGATGCCCAGAAGGGCCGCTTCGGCTTCAAAGGATGCAAATTGTGGCACGTGCGCTTTCAACGCGACTTTTTTGCACCGCAACACCTATGCTACGCTGGATCCTTTCTCCACGGAGTGGATTAGCCCATGACGGCCCCGCAGCGGTCCTATGCCAGCTTGAACATCGCGGATCTCACGATCCCGAGCGCGGTTCTGCTTGCGCCGCTCTCAGGCATTACGGATCTGCCGTTCCGGCGGGCGGCACGGCGCTACACCACGGGTCTCGTGGTCACGGAAATGGTGGCCAGCAAGGAAATGTGCGCCGCCAAACGCGACAGCCTGATGCGGGCGCAAGGCAGCGGTGAAACCGAGCCATTATCGGTGCAGCTTGCCGGCCGCGAAGCCTATTGGATGGGCGAGGCCGCGCGCCTTGTCGAGGCGGGCGGGGCACGGCTCATCGATATCAATATGGGCTGTCCGGCGCGCAAGGTGACAGGCGGTCAGTCAGGCTCGGCGCTCATGCGCGATCTCGATCATGCGCTGGGCTTGATCGAGGCGACCGTGAAAGCAGTCTCGGTGCCTGTGACCTTGAAGATGCGCACCGGCTGGGACGACACGTCCCGTAATGCGCCGGACCTGGCGGCGCGGGCGGAAGCGGCGGGCGTGGCCATGGTCACTGTCCATGGGCGGACCCGCTGCCAGTTTTATGACGGAACAGCCGATTGGGACTTCATCCGCACCGTGAAGAAATCGGTCCGTGTCCCGGTGATCGCCAATGGCGATATCGTATCGCCGGCCGCAGCGCTCGACTGTCTGGCCCGGTCCGGCGCTGACGGTGTGATGGTGGGCCGGGGCGCACAGGGGCGCCCCTGGCTGTTGCGGGAGGTGGATGCCGCTCTGCGTGGGCAAAAACGGCCGCCCATGCCGGATCTCGACGAGCGCCAGGCGCTCATCCATGCCCATTACGAGGATATGCTGAGCCTGTACGGCCCGGGCACAGGTGTGCGCGTCGCGCGCAAGCATCTGGTTTGGTACCTGGAGGCCATTGAGGCGGATCTGGGCCTGGAGACAGGCCCTGCGCGCGCCGTGCTGTGCCGTGAAAACGATCCGGCCGTGGTGCTGACGATCCTTGATCACGTTTTTGGCGATTTACGGGCTCGGGCCAAGGAGGCCCGGGCCGCATGAGCGCCGCGGGCCTTGATGCCGAGCTTCTGCTAGCCGCGGTGCCCCATCCAGTGGCGGTGGTCGGGGCGGACGGCCGCTTTCTGGCTGCTAATCCGTCAGCGGAAGGGTTTTTCCGGGTCAGTGGCCCCGTGCTGCGTCAACGCACGCTGGCGCGCATGGTGACGGGCGCCTCGGATCTTATCGATCTCGTGGATCGGGCGCGCACGCGCGCGGCGACCGTGTTCGACGGCGCTTTGCAGGTGGACGGGCCGGGGCTGCCGGTCACGGTGGTCGATGCCTCCGCCACGCCCTTGAGCGCACCGGACGGCGCGGTGCTGATCGTCCTGCGCGAACGGGCTGTGCCGGAGCGGGTGGGCCAGCCAGACAGCCGTCGCCTGGCGCTGCGCCCCGTGACCGGCATGGCGGCGCTCTTGGCTCATGAAATCAAAAATCCGCTGTCAGGTATTCGCGGGGCGGCCCAACTTCTGGCGGCGAAAGTCGCGCCGGAAGATGCGGAACTGACCGTCGTCATTCGCGAGGAAGTGGACCGGATTGCCGAACTCGTGGACCGTATGGATGTGTTCCGGGAACAGACGGAACCCACACGCGAGCCGCTCAATATCCATGAAGTGCTGGACCATGTGTGCCGCCTGGCGGCGACTGGCTTTGGTGCGCAAGTGGAAATTGTGCAGCAGTATGACCCGTCATTGCCGCCCTTGTCCGGAGACCGGGGCCAATTGATTCAGGTTTTTTTGAATTTGTTGAAGAATGCATGCGAAGCAGCGGGGGCGGGCGGTCGGGTGGCTCTGTCCACCGCTTATCGCCATGACTTGCAACGGGTGGGCCCGGGCGGGCGCTCCATGGCGCATCTGCCGCTGGAAGTGGCCGTGGAGGACGACGGGCCGGGTGTGCCGGACGATTTGATGGCGAGCCTGTTTGAGCCCTTTGTCACCACGCGGCGCGACGGCTCCGGCCTGGGGCTGGCGGTCGTGGCCAAGATCGTTGCGGATCATAACGCGCTCATCGATTGCCGTTCGCGCCCGGGGCGAACAGTCTTTCGCACCCGCTGGGCGCGGGTGCCGCAGTCGCAGAAGGAGGTGCGGGCGTGACCGGACCAGTTCCCCAGTCCTCTGCCTCCGGAAAAACCGTCCTGGTGGCTGATGACGACCGGTCGATCCGCACGGTGCTGGGGCAGGCGCTGACTGGTGCGGGGTATACCGTGCGTCTGGCAAGCAGTGCCGCAAGCGTCATGCGTTGGGTGGAGCAGGGTGAGGGGGATCTGCTGCTCACGGATGTCGTGATGCCGGACGAGAATATCTTCGATGTGCTGCCGCGCCTGCGCCGGACGCGACCCAGCCTGCCCATCGTGGTGATCAGTGCCCAGAGCACTTTTCGCACGGCCATGACGGCCTCGGAACTGGGGGCCTATGAATATCTGCCCAAGCCTTTCGACCTTGACGATGTGCTGCGGGTGGTCGAAAGCGCCCTCGCCGATGGCGCAGAGCTGACGACGGAAATGGCGGCGGGTGAAACTGGTGAGACAGGCGCGGGTCTGCCGCTGGTGGGGCGCTCGGTGGCTATGCAGGCAATCTTCCGCACCGTGGCGCGGGCGGCCGCCAGTGACCTTACGGTGCTGATCACGGGAGAATCGGGCACCGGCAAGGATGTGGTTGCGCGCACCCTGCACGAGCATGGCAAGCGGCGAGGCGGTCCTTTCGTGACCGCTGACCTCGCGGCCATTCCAAAAGACCACACGGAAGTGGAGTTGTTTGGCGTCGAACGCGGGACTTACGCCGGCGGCATCGATCGCACGGAAGGCCGCTTTGGACTGGCAGAGGGGGGGACGCTGTTCCTCGACGAGGTCGGCGACATGCCCATGGAGGCACAGACGCGGCTGTTGCGGGTGCTCCAAGACGGCCAGTACATGGCGCTCGGCGGGCGTGCGCCCCGGCGGGCCGATGTGCGCATCGTCGCCGCGACGCGGCATAATCTGCCGGATTTGATCGAGGCGGGGCGCTTTCGCGAGGATCTCTATTATCGCCTCAATGTGGTGCCGCTGCGCCTGCCGGCATTGCGAGAACGGCCCGAGGACATTCCCGATCTCGCCGTCCATTTTCTGACCCGAGCCCGGGCGGAAGGCTTGCCCGCCAAGACCATTGACCGGGCCGGTCTTGAGGCGCTGATCAGCTATCGCTGGCCCGGTAATGTGCGCGAGCTGGAGAATTTCGTGCGCCGGCTTTGCGTGCTGCATGCGGAAAACCATCTGGGCCGGGACAAGATCGAAACCGCGCTCGCCGCCCAGATCCGCCCTGGCGCGGCCACCGCTGTAACCCCGGTCGCCGACGGGGCCCCCAGTGATGATCATCTGGCGGCGGCGGTGGGCTTTCATCTGCGCCGCTACTTTGCGCGCCATGGCGACGATCTGCCGCCGTCAGGCCTTTATGACCGGGTGTTGCGCGAGGTGGAGCGCCCGCTCATCGAGCTGACACTCGCGGCGACACGCGGCAATCAACTCAAGGCGTCGGCGCTGCTAGGGTTGAACCGCAATACGTTACGCAAGAAGATCAAGGATCTTGGGATAGACGTGGTCAAGGGCGTCGGGGCGTAGCAAGACTTAGGACAAACAAGGGGTTTGTGATGCGTGGGATCGTAACGAAACTGGCGTTCGCTATGGCGGCGCTGCTGGCGGTGACGCCAGCCTGGGCGCAAGACCTGCCGGGCCAGGGTGCGCCCGCGCGGGGCGCGGTGCTCGAAGGCCTTACCGGGGAGCAACTCAATAGCATCGCCGCGCAGGTCTTCGACGCCACGACACTCCAGGCGGATTCCTATGGCGATCCGCTGATCCTGGCGGAAGCAGACGGCAAGCGTTTCCTCATCGTCACGCACAACTGCGATACCGCGCCCGTGCGCACCTGCAAGACGATCCAATTCCTCACTTATCTCATCGGCCCGTTCACGCCGGATCGCTTGGCGGACCTGAACAACTATCACCAGCGCTTTCTCAATGGCCGGGCCTTTTTGGACCAGGACAACGACATCGGCTTTGACTGGATTGTGAATACGTTTCAGGTGACGCCCGACTTTGTGGGCTCGCATATGGCGCTGTGGCGGGCTTTCGTGCTGCCGCGCTTCCCGGGCGAGATCATGGAAGGCGGGTCGGAGTCCGGCGGCGGCCTTGAGGCGCTGGTGCCTAATACCACAGCGGATCCGGGCCTTTCGGCTTATGTGGGGTCGGTCATCGACGACGATCACACGACCCTGAAGGCACGCCTTTTCGATGAAAACGCGTTCCCGGCTGCGACCGACAGCGAGACCGGAGACGACACGGCGCAGGACTAAGTGGTCCGGGCGCCTGTGCTCCTGATGCAACAACTGTGTTGATCGGGACGCGTTTTGGGCTCACAGTTTCGGCCGGACCTCCCCGCGCATGCCCGCGCGGGGAGTGTCGCGGCAAGGGAGCCGTGGGCATATGAGCCTTGAGATCAAGACATCATCCGAGGTGCCGGGGACCGAAACACCGGCGCCAATCGGGTCCGAGGCGGCCGTGCCCTCCGGTGGTGTGGTGGGTTGGCTGCGGGGGATATGGCATGATGTGAGCGAGCGGCTCGCGAAGCGCCGGGCGGCAGCGATCTTCCTCATTGCCCTGGTGGCCGGCTTTGCCGCGCTTGTTTACACGGCCGTCTTCGTCACGGTCGCGGGCGTGACGCCCGATGACCAACCCGAACGCACCATTGATGCCCTGTTTTTCGGAACCGTGCTGGCAGCGGTGCTGCTGCTGGCCATTATCGGCTGGGTGGTTGCGCGCTTTTTCGCGGGCGAGCGGCGCGACCGGCCGGGCTCGCGGCTGTCGGCCAATTTGATCGTCCAATTCGTGCTGATCGCCGCCTTGCCCATCGGTCTGGGCGCGCTGCTGGCGGGTACCTTGTTTCTGGGCATTGAAAGCTGGTTCTCCGAGCGCACCCAGAAAGTGCTGGTGAATTCCCGCGACGTGGCCCAGGCCTATCTGAACGAACACCAGGACCAGATCCTCTCCAATGTGCGGGTGCTGGCGCGCTATGTGGACAATGCCAAGCCGCTGTTCGAGGAAGACCCGCAGCAATTCACGCGTTTTATCGCCAGCCAGGCGGGGCTGCTGAAACTGCTCGGCGCCTATGTGGTGAACTCCCAGAATGAGGTGTTGGCCGGCGCTCTTGACCCACGTGTCGATACCAATCTGGCGCCGTTGCCTCCCGAAGCGTTCCAGGCCGCCCGCGAACGGCCCATTGTCACGCCCAATGCGGATCAGAACCAGGTGCTGGCGCTGATCAAGCTGGAGCTGTTCGACGATGCCTATCTTTTCGCGTCCCGCCGCATCGACCCGCGTGTGCCGGAACTGGTGGCGCAAACGGAGGAGGCCTTCACTCAGTACCGGGTGGCCGAGCAAAGCCGCTTTCGCCTGCAATGGGTCTACGGCCTGACGTTTCTGGGCATGGCGCTGCTTGTTTGTCTGATCGCCATCTTGCAGGGCCTGCGCTCGGCCAAGCGCATTGCCGAGCCTTTGAGCACGCTGGTGGTAGCGTCGGAACGCGTGTCGCGGGGTGATCTGGCGGCCCGGGTTTCGGCCAGCAGAGGCGATGATGAGGTCGCCACGCTGGGCCGCGCCTTTAACCGCATGACCGGTGAGCTGCAAGCCCAGCGCAACGAGCTGGTGGAAGCCAACCGCCAATATGACCAGCGTCGCCGGTTCATTGAAGCGGTGATGGCCGGGGTGACCGCCGGCGTCATCGGTCTTGATGCCCAAGGCACCGTGACACTGACCAATCGCTCGGCGCGGGTCATGCTTGGGGCGACCCAGGCGGATCTGATCGGCCATACGCTGCGCGAGGTGGTGCCTGAAATGGCGGGTCTTGTCGAGCAGGCGAAGCTATCGCGGGACTTCCTGGCGCGCGGCGAGGTGGACCTGACCGTGGACGGGCACACCCGCAATCTGCTGGTGCGCGTGACCTCCGAGCCCGGCGCCGAAGAGAGCGGCGGCACGGTCGTGACGTTTGATGACATCACCGAGCTGGTGGCTGCTCAGCGCACATCCGCCTGGGCCGACGTGGCCCGGCGCATCGCCCATGAGATCAAAAATCCGCTGACGCCGATCCAGCTCTCGGCCGAGCGCCTGCGTCGCAAATACGCCAAGGAAATCGAGACCCAACCCGAAGTCTTTGAACAATGCACCCAGACCATCATCCGCCAGGTGGGCGACATGCGGCGCATGGTGGACGAGTTCTCATCCTTTGCGCGCATGCCCGAAGCGGTCATGAAACCCGAAGACATCGGCGAGATTATCCGTCAGGCGGCGTTCCTGGAGCGGGTCGGTCACCCGGACGTGACCATCGATGTGGACCTGCCTGAGACCCCCGTGACGCTGGAATGCGATGGCCGGCAAGTGAACCAGGCGCTCATCAATGTGGTGAAGAATGCGGCCGAGGCGGTGGGCACGCGGCTCAGCTCTGAAGGCGGTGATCCGGGCGTGGTGCTGCTGCGCGGCACCCTGTCGCCGCAGGGCTTTGAAATCGCGGTGATCGACAATGGCTGCGGTCTGCCCAAGGACGACCGCCATCGCCTGACCGAGCCTTACATGACGACCCGGACCAAAGGCACGGGGCTTGGGCTCGCGATCGTGAAGAAGATCATGGAGGACCATGGGGGCGCCTTGCGCCTCAGCGATGCGCCCCTGGAGGAAGCCGAACGCCTGGGGCGCCGGGGCGCCATGGTGCGCCTTGTGTTCCCGACCGAACGGGTCATGGGCTCGGATGAGGCAAGCGAACAAGAAGCGGCCCGCGCCGAGACGCGGACGAAAGAAGAGGCGGCAGCGCAGACATGAAGTGGGACGTACTCATCGTCGATGACGAGGCAGACATCCGCGACCTGATTGCCGGTATTCTGGAAGATGAAGGCTATGGCACCAGGCTCGCGGGTGATAGCGACAGTGCGCTTGATGCCATTCGCGAGCGCACGCCCTCCCTCGTGGTGCTCGACATCTGGCTTCAGGGCAGCCGCCTGGACGGCATCGCTCTGCTGGACATCATCAAGGCGGAGCAACCGGACCTGCCGGTGGTGATTATCTCCGGTCACGGAACAGTGGAGACCGCCGTCTCCGCCATCAAAAAGGGCGCCTACGATTTCGTGGAAAAGCCCTTCAATGCCGAGCGGCTGCTCTTGGTGGTCGAGCGGGCCCTGGAAGCAGCGACGCTGAAACGGGAGAACGAAGAGCTCCGCGTGCGCGCCGGCGATGAAGCGGATCTGGTGGGCCAATCGCCCATCATGTCGCAACTGCGCCAGACCATCGAACGGGTCGCGCCCACGAACAGCCGTGTGCTGATTTCTGGACCGTCTGGTTGTGGTAAGGAACTGGTGGCGCGCCAGATCCATGCCGGCTCGCGGCGCGGGGCGGGGCCTTTCGTTGCCATCAATGCGGCAACCATTTCGCCTGAGCGCATGGAAGTGGAACTGTTCGGTGTCGCGGCCTCCGAAGGCCAGCCCCGCAAGATCGGTGCGCTTGAGCTTGCCCATGGCGGCACGCTTTATCTGGACGAAGTGGGCGATATGCCTATGGAGACCCAGGGCAAGATCCTCCGTGTGCTGGTCGAGCAGACGTTTGAACGCGTGGGCGGGGGCTCGCGGGTGAAAGTGGATGTGCGGGTCATGAGTTCCTCCAGCAAGCCCTTGCAGGAGGAAATCGAGCGCGGCCGGTTCCGCGAAGACCTGTATCACCGGCTCAATGTGGTCCCGGTGCGGGTGCCCAGCCTGGCCGAACGGCGCGAGGACATTCCTCCGTTGATCGCCTATTTCATGGACCGTTTGGCCGTGACCTCCGGCCTGCCGCGCCGGACCATTGGCGAGGATGCCATGGCCGCGCTCCAGGCCCATCACTGGCCCGGCAATGTGCGCCAGTTGCGCAACAATGTGGAACGGCTCTTGATCCTGGCCTCGGGCGATGCGGATGCGGCGATCTCGGCGGAAATGCTGCCGGCCGAAGTGGGCGCCTCTTCGCCGAGTTTGGCCCAGGGCTCCAGCAGCGAGCACATCATTTCTCTGCCCTTGCGCGAGGCGCGCGAGCTGTTCGAGCGGGAGTATCTGATCGCCCAGATCAATCGCTTTGGCGGCAATATTTCGCGCACGGCTTCGTTCATCGGCATGGAGCGCTCGGCGCTGCACCGCAAGCTTAAATCGCTCGGTGTGAACCCGTCCGCACGCGGCGTGGCCATGAGCCTCTGACATCCTGTTCGGATCGGCTACAGTCACGTCGCTCGAGTCGCCCTGTGAGGGAGCCGGCGCGCCAGGGAGAGGCAGCACGTGAAAGTCATCATCTGCGGAGCCGGGCAAGTGGGCAGCGGCATCGCCCGCCAGCTTGCCGCCGACGGCAACGATGTCACCGTCATCGATGTGAATGAAAAGCTCATTCAGCATGTGGAGGAAACCCTCGACGTGCGCGGTGTGGTGGGCCATGGCTCGCACCCGGAAGTGCTGGAGCGGGCCGGTGCGGCGGATGCGGAAATGCTCATCGCCGTGACCTATTCCGATGAAGTGAACATGATCGCGACGCAGATCGCGCACACCCTGTTTCAGGTCCCCAAGAAGATCGCGCGGGTGCGCGCCCAGGCCTATCTGAACCCGGCCTGGCAGTCCCTTTACAGCCGCGATCACATGCCCATCGACGAGATCATCTCGCCGGAAATGGAAGTGGGCCGCGCAGTGCTGCGCCGGCTGCGCATTCCCGGCGCTTTCGAGACCATCGATTTCGCCGGGGGCCTGGTGAAAGTGCTGGGCGTGCGGGCGCGCGCCGGAGCGGCCGTGATCGGCAAATCCATGGACGAGATCCATGCGCTGCTGACCAAGACGACGTTCGTGGTCGTTGCCATCAATCGGGGCGAAGCGTTTTTCGTGCCCTCCGGCTCCGATCGCCTGGAGGCCAATGATGATGTCTACCTGATCGTCCAGAAGGGCGCGGTCGCCGATACGCTCGACCAGTTCGGCTACCCGAAGCAACAGGACGGGGAAGCTCAGCGCACGCAGCGGGTGGTGATCGTGGGCGGCGGCAATATCGGCGTTTTCACGGCAGTGAACCTGGAAAAGGAACGCGCCGGCATTCGCGTCAAACTCATCGAACAGAATAAGGAAAAGGCCGAGGCCGCCGCGCAGCATCTGGAGCGCACCGTGGTGCTGGTTGGCTCGGGCCTCGATCAGGGAATTCTGCGCGAGGCAGGAGTGCCCGATGCCGATACCGTCGTCGCGGTCACCAATGATGACGAAGTCAACATTCTCACGGCGCTGACGGCCAAAAAACTGGGCGCCCAGCGCACCATCACGCTGATCAACAATCCGGATTATCGCGGACTGTTGCAGTCGCTCGACATCGCCGCCTATCTGGATCCCCGCGCCACCACCGTGTCCACGATTCTCCAGCATGTGCGCCGCGGCCGGATCAAGCGCGTGTTCTCTATTGGCCATGGCGCCGGAGAAGTGATCGAGGCCGAAGCGCTCGACACCTCGCCCTTGTCTCACAAGCCGCTGAAAGCGGCCAAGCTGCCCACCGGCATCATCATTGGCGCGGTGTTGCGCAAGGAGGAGCAGTTCATCATGCCCTCTGGAGATTTCGAAGTGCAGCCCGGCGACCGGGTGATCGTCTTTGCCCTGCGCGACATGGTGCGCAAGGTGGAACAGCTGTTCCGTGTCAGCATCGAGTATTTCTGACTGTCGCCGTGCCTCTTGGGAAGCCTTCATGTCCATCGCCGCAGTGTTCTATCGGGTCGGTTGGCTGCTCGTGTTTCTGGCGGGCGGGATGATTGTGCCGTTGCTGGTGGCGCTTTATGGGGGCGAGCGCGCCATGATGTCGGCCTTTCTGATTGGTGGGGCCGCGGCCGCTTTTTGTGGGGTCGGGCTTGTCACGGCGCTGCGCAGCCATCGGACCGAGGAGGGCATTACCACGGCGCTCGGGTTTCTCACTGTCGGGTGGCTGGTGGTGCCGGTCTTCGCCGCCGTGCCGTTCTTCGTGGGGGCTGTGCTGCCTGATTTTAATGATGCGTATTTCGAAGCCGTCTCGGCGCTGACGACCACGGGGGCGACCTTGCTGAGGGATCCGGGTCAGGCACCGGACTCGGTGGTCGCGTGGCGGGCGATGATGCAGTGGCTGGGGGGCCTGGGCACTCTGGTGATGGCGTCGGTGGTCATGGATTTCCTGTTCTGGCGCGGTGTTCCGCTTGCCAATGTGCCGGTGGTTGGGGGGCGCCAGCAATCGAGCCTGATGGCCCGGCTTGGGGCCACCTTATGGCTGATCTTGCCCATTTATGGGGGCCTGACAGGCCTCGTCCTCGCGCCGGTGCTGGCCACCGGCGTGCCGCCCTTTGATGCGCTGTGTGTTACGCTCGCCACGGTCAGTACCGGCGGCATGATGCCGGTCGCCGGGGGCTTGGAGGCCTATGATGCGCCCTTCGCGCCGGGCATTTTGGGCCTTGCCATGGCGATCTCGGGGCTCAATGTCATGCTGCACTGGTATGGCGCGCGCGGGCGGTTCACGGCCTATTGGAAGGACGTGGAGGCGGGGCATTATGTGCTGTTTCTCGTCACCGCGATGGTCGTGGCCATGGTCGTCGGCACGGTGGCCTGGCCCGGCGACACGCCGTCCACGGATTGGGCAGCGGCGGCATTCACGGCGGTGTCGCTTGTATCGACCACTGGACTGTTGTGGCAAGCCGACAGTGTGGCGCCGGCTTTGCCGACCGCTTTGGTGCTGGCGTTGGTAGGGATCGGCGGCTCAGCGCTGTCGACGGCGGGGGGCCTGAAGATCGTGCGGCTGGTGCTGCTGACCAAGCATGGGCGGCGCGAACTCGCACGGTTGTCCCATCCCAACGGCGTGGCGCAGGTGGTCTATGGACGCATGACCATGGATGAAGAGGTGCTCTCCAAAGTCGGGGCGGTCTTCATCGCCGCGATCATCGTCTTTGCCGCGCTTTCCGCAGTGCTCGCGGGGTTCGGCATGCCGCTTGAGCACGCCCTTGCCGCCGCGATCGCGGCGCTGAGCAATGCGGGGCCGGCCTTTATCCTGGCCACCGGTGTGCCCGAGGGATTTCAGGCGGTGCCGGAGGGGGCCCGGTGGTTGCTGGGCATTGCCATGGTGGTGGGCCGTCTGGAGGTTCTGGGCTTTCTGGCGGTGGTCAATCCTGGCTACTGGATGCGCCTTTAGAGGCCATCTTGTCAGCGGGGCACGGCTGGAGCTCTGGGGATCTGGGGCATGACTGGGGCTCAATGTCACAGGCCCACGGCTGTCATCCCGGCGTCGTAAAACACCCTCACCATAACACCTTGAGACCAGTCTCCGCCCATAGGCGTATGGCCGCTCTCGAATTTTCGCACATGCAGCATTAAGTGGGATATGATGCAATGTGCTTAGGGTGACGGCTTAGCAGGCTTTGGCGGGCTTGAACGGCCGGGCGGATTGGGGCTTGATTACACGCATGATGCGGTATGGTGACCAAGACCGAACCGCCGCGCCAAAGGCTGACGCGGCCGAGTACAGTATGTTGTGGATAAGGAAAGAGGTGGACCACACCCATGGCGTCGTCTGAAAAAACACAAAATCTGCAAGACACGTTTCTCAACTATTGCCGCAAACATAAGACACCGTTGACCATTTTCCTGGTCAATGGGGTCAAGCTTCAGGGTGTTATTACCTGGTTCGACAATTTTTGCGTGCTGCTTCGGCGCGACGGCCATTCGCAGCTCGTGTACAAGCACGCCATTTCCACCGTGATGCCGGCCCAGCCCATCCAGCTCTTCGAGCAGGATCAGGAGGGGAACGACGCCGAGTGAGCGGCAGCGATCCGGACGCCTCGAGCCCTGATTTCACGCGGAAGAATGCCCATCGCAAGGGGGTCTCTCGGCGGGCCGAACCGGCGCGGGCCCTGGTGCTGCACCCGTATCTGCGCCAGGACCAGGCGGGGCCGTTCGCCCGTGATCCACGCGCCCGTCTCGACGAGGCGGTGGGCCTTGCACAAGCCATTGATCTGGTGGTCGTCGAGGCGGTGCCGGTCCCGCTCGCCGGGCGCCGGGCCGCGACCCTGTTCGGCACCGGCAAGGTGGACGATATCGCCGTTCTCGCCAAAGATCACGGCGTCGATTTGGTGGTGGTGGACACCAGCTTGACCCCCGTGCAGCAACGGAATCTGGAGAAGGCGTGGGAGGCCAAGGTGCTCGACCGCACCGGGCTGATCCTCGAGATCTTCGGCGCCCGTGCGCGCACGCGCGAAGGCCGCTTGCAAGTGGAACTGGCGCATCTGACCTACCAAAAAAGCCGGTTGGTGCGGTCGTGGACCCACCTGGAGCGCCAGCGCGGCGGTCTGGGTTTTGTGGGCGGGCCCGGGGAAACCCAGATTGAGGCGGACCGGCGGCTTTTGCAGGACCGTATCACCCGCATCACCCGACAGCTTGAGACCGTGACCCGCACCCGCGATCTGCATCGCTCCAGTCGGCGCAAAGTGCCTTATCCTGTGGTGGCTCTGGTGGGCTATACCAATGCGGGCAAGTCCACCTTGTTCAACCGGGTGACGGATGCGGATGTTCTGGCCAAGGACATGTTGTTCGCGACGCTCGACCCCAGCATGCGATCCTTGAAGCTGCCCTCGGGCCGTCAAGTGATCCTGTCGGACACGGTTGGGTTCATTTCCGATCTGCCAACAGCCCTTGTGGCTGCGTTCCGCGCAACGCTTGAAGAAGTGCTGGAGGCGGATGTTCTTTTGCATGTGCGCGATGTGGCCAGCATCGAAAGCGAGGCTCAGGCCCGCGACGTGGTCGCCGTGTTGCGCGAGTTAGGCATCGGCGAGGACGACGCGCGCCCGGCCATCGACGTGTTGAACAAGGCCGATCTTCTGGATCCGGAGCGCCATGAGGCCCTGGTCCGCCGGCTAGAGCGTGGGCCCACGCCCGGGCCCAAAGGCGGGCAAGTGCTCGTTTCGGCGGCCTCGGGCGAAGGGGTCACCGCGCTGCTGACGGCCATAGACGAGGCGTTGGCGGGCCATCGTCATATCGTTGATCTGGATACCGATCCTGGCGACGGGGCCTTGCTTGCCTGGCTTCACGCCCATGGCCAGGTGCTGGCGCGCGAGGACACGGACGAGGGGCGCGCGCATCTGCGTGTCGCTATCGAGGCGGCCAATCTGGGGCGCTTGCGCCGCAGGCTCGACGAGTCGCGGCACGATACGCGGATTACCGGCTTGGCGGCCGACTGACTTATCCTGAGGGGACCAAAACCATGGCTTTTCCGACTGTGGATCTTGACGCAGTCTCCGCCATTATGGCTGAGGCCGCGGCGCAGGAGATCATGCCGCGCTGGCGCAATCTGCAACCCCATGAAGTGCGCGAAAAGACCCGCGGTGATCCGGTCACGGACGCTGATGTGGGGACCGAGCGGGTGCTGACGGACCGTCTGACCGCGCTGTTGCCGGGCTCTACTGTGGTGGGTGAAGAAGGCGTCGCCGATGATCCGTTGATGATCGAGCGCCTGGAAGACGAGGCGCCGGTCTGGTTGATTGATCCGGTCGATGGCACCGCCAATTTCCGCGATGGCAGTGAGCTGTTCTGCTGCATGGTGGCGCTGATCCAAAGCGGCGAGACGCTTGCCGCCTGGATTTATTCTCCGGTTACGCAAGATCTGGCCGTGGCCGAGCGCGGCGCCGGCGCCCGCTTCAACGGCGCGCCCATGACCCCGAATGGGGCCAAGGCCCCGGCGCAAATGGAGGGTGCGGTGCATGTACGCTACATGCCCAAAGCCGTCGGCCAGACCGTCAGTGCGCGGCTCGGCGCCTTTGCTTCCAACAAGGAACTTTATTGCGCGGGTCACGTCTATCAGCGCCTTGCGACCGGTGAACTCGATCATGCGTTGTTCTGGCGTTGCAAGCCCTGGGACCATGCCATGGGCGCGTTGATCGTTGAGGAAGCGGGCGGGCGCACGGCGTTTCAGGACGAAACCCGCTATCAGGCTACGATTCAAGGGCGCACGGGTTTGATTTCCGTGGCTCATGCACCGCTTTGGACGGCGGTGCGCGACATTCTTCTGCCCCCTGACAAAGCTTGAGGCTCCACTTGCGCCAGGGAGCGAGTGGCGTCCCGGTCGGTGTCAAACCTCAGAAAGCGCAATGAGACCTTAGAGCCGTTTCACTGAAACCCAGATCATTGAAACGGCTCCCAGTTTTGGTGTAGCGCGCTTTCCCGGCGAAAAAACCGCAGACACTTTTCCTGAAAGCGCTTTGAGTCTTTGGTGTAGCGCGCTTTCCGGGCGGAAAACCGCAGACACTTTTCCTGAAAGCGCTTTGAGTCTTTGGTGTAGCGCGCTTTCCGGGCGGAAAACCGCAGACACTTTTCCTGAAAGCGCTTTGGGTGAACAAAGTCAGGGCGCTTTGATCGCTTTTTCCGCGGCCTTCACGGCATCCCAGGCCGCGTCCATTTCCGCCAGATCCGCGTCGTCCAGGCTGCGGCCCTGGGCGGCGAGCCGGCTTTCAACGGCGCGGAAGCGGCGCTCAAACTTGCGGTTGGCGGCCGTGAGCGTTGCTTCAGGATCGAGGCCGAGACGGCACGCGGCATTGGCGACTGTAAAAAGCAGATCGCCCATTTCCTCCGCCAGACGCGCCGCGGCAGCCTCGTCCGCCTGCGGAGTGAGTTCCGCGCGCACTTCATCGAGTTCTTCGCCGACTTTATCGAGCGCTTCGCCGGGAGAGCCCCAGTCAAAGCCGACGCGGGTGACCCGCTTGATCAGCTTGGCCGTGCGCAGCAGCGCCGGCAGCGTCACGGG
Source organism: uncultured Alphaproteobacteria bacterium (assembly GCA_964625525.1). Lineage (GTDB taxonomy): Bacteria > Pseudomonadota > Alphaproteobacteria > JAJFIK01 > JAJFIK01 > CAZVEE01. The sequence goes on from CAZVEE010000006.1 coordinate 26,383, forward strand.
CACATCATCAAGGATGCTCTCAGGCGCTTGCGTGCTCTGGCCTTTGGCCTTGGCCGCACGCTCGGCGGCCTTGATTTCTTCCCAAGTGGCGTTGACCGCGCCGGGCGTGGCGGCGGTGCCGTCGGCGAACACATGAGGGTGCCGGCGGATCATTTTGTCCGCAATGGCATGGGCCACGTCGTCAAAGGCGAAATGGTCGGCTTCCTCGGCCATGCGGGCGTGGAACACCACCTGCAACAACAAGTCGCCCAATTCGCCTTTGAGATCGTTCATGTCGCCGCGCGCGATGGCATCGGCCACCTCATAGGCTTCTTCAATCGTATACGGCGCAATGGTGGAGAAATCCTGGTCCAAATCCCAGGGGCAGCCGCCATCCGGATTGCGCAGGCGTGCCATGATGGCGATCAGGCGGTCGATGCCAGAGCCGCCAGCCTCACAGGGGTCAGCATTACTGGAGCCAGCATTAGCGCATGATGTATTCACGGAGGGGTCCTCATGCGAAAAGCCCCGTGCCGGGTCTGGCACGGGGCACGCTCTTGAGAGGTGTTGCTTACTCGGCTTCAGGCAGCGGCGTACCGTCATACGCCGCGAGCTTGGCGGCCGCCGGTTGGAAATCCGGCTTGAGTTCAAGCGAGCGTTCGAAATCCGCCCGCGCGGCGTCCCGGTCTCCTTGAAGATCGAAGATCAGGCCGCGATTGAAATACGCCGCATGGAGATTACGCGTGCCGAGTTCGATAGAGCGATTGTAGTCCGCCAGCGCCTGCTCGAACGCGCGCTGGAAGAAATAGGTGTTGCCCCGGTTCAGGAAAGCCGGACCCAGATCCGGATCGATGTCCAAGGCGGCGTTGAAATCGTCAATGGCCTCGGGGAACCGGCGCGCCCGATTGTAGATGATGCCCCGATTGACATAAGTCGCGGATTCGTCGCGCCGGCTGAGCGTTTCATCGCGCAGCGCAGCGTCACAATCGCGCAGGCCCGAAACACCGCTGCCGAACCGGGCGCTCTCATAACAGCTTTGCGCAGCCGTGCTGCCGAACACGAGCGGTGAGGCCTCAACCTCGGTCACGGGGCTCACGGCCCCCAGCATGATCGTCAGAGCCGCCGCCGCAGCGGCGCGTGCGTCCCACCACATGTCTGCCTCCGTGTTTTGGGCCGGAGCCAATCTGCTCCAGCGCATACCACCGGAAGCCATTCGGCAGAAAAATTCAAGGGGCAGGCGAGTCTCAAGGCCTGATGGGGGGAGCGGGGCCAGTATTGAATATGCCGCATAATTTATATTATGGAAAATATATCGGGTCTGTCGGAGGCCGCTGGTTAGCGGCCTCCGGTCGTCCCGTGTCCCATAATGCCGGTCGCAGGGTCAGCCTGCGGCGCGGTTTTCCTGCATGGCCCGGCGTGCCGTGATCTGCGCCAGTGCCATCGCCATGGCCTGAAGCCCATCCACGAGCGGGAGCAGCGTATCGTCCACCTTGTTGTTGCTGTTTTTGATCTTTGCCTCGGCCTGCTCCAGGCCCTGGTGCACGGCGAGCGCCAGTGAGCCCAGCGCCATCGCCTTCAGCGTCTCCTTGAACGGCTTATCCATCGGTCTCTCCTGCGGCCTTAATTGAGGGTGGTCCAATAGTCGCCAACGCAGGAAACCCAGAGCTGAGGTTCCCCGAAGATTCGGTCCCCGTTGGCCGGGCCGAATGTGGTGATGTAGCAGCGCCCCTGCGTGGGCAGCGCGGCCGTGGCCGGCACTGAAGCCACCTGACGCAGGACGGCGGTGCCATCCGTAACGGCCGTGGCAATTGTGGCACTGTCATAGGCCGTTGGTGCCGTGCCCGCTGTCGTGCCGGCGGTCGTGACGCGATAAAAATGATGCCCGTTCGGCGTCCAGATCTGACCGGCCGCAAGCACCGCAGAACGCGGCAGCAACCCCAGGCACTGGCGTTGATACTCGCCAACACTGAGACAGCGCTCGTGGTCCGTGGCGTGATCGACGGCCAGCGCCATGATGAAGCCAGTCGGATTGCCGCTGGTGTCCAGATCCTTCCAGACCGTCATGCCGGACCATCCAGTGGCCGAGCCTGTGCGCCGCTCATTGGCAAGCACCAGATCATGCACACGGAAATAGATCGCGCCAGGCAGATCCACCGCCCAACTCGCGCCGTTCGTGGCCGTGGCGAAGGGGTATTCGTAGACAGCCAATGTGACATTCGTCGCATTGAGAGCCGTCGTGCCAACCACGAAGGGCGCGTCAGTGCGGATGACCGTCAGTTCGGCGATCCGGAACCGGTTGAAATCCGGCGGCGGCACCGCGTCCCGCGCAATCTTCGCGGTTGGGTAGCCGTTGGTGAGATTGCCTGGCGCCGCGACAATCGTAATCGAGCCGTTATCTTTGATATCGACGCCCCAGCCGCCGTACTGACCCGCCGGGATCTCGGTGCCGTCACCATCGGCCGGCAACGCCGTGCCAACCGCATTGGCGGCGATGGCCGTAGTCTTGTCGTCATTATTGTAGGTGCCGGCGCCCCAGGAGAGGTTTTGTTTCGTCGTTCCCGGTGCGAATGAAAGCGAGCCGGCAAGTGCTTGGCGAAATGGCACGGCCGTATCCGCCCTGTTTGGCAAGCGACAGGTGCGATACGTCACCTGCCCCTGCTTCTGCTGGCCCCAGCTTGCGCCAATTTCACAATCCATCACATTGGCGTTGCCGCGCCATTTGATCAGCGGCGGCCTGCGGCCCGTAAACTGGGGACCCTCCAGAAGCCATATGTCTTGTGGGCGCGGCGCGCGGTGATTGTCGCGAAAGGTGATGGTCGGCGCCTCAGGACGCACTCCAACGCTGGTGTCCCGCTCCACCTGCAAGCCACCGCGCCAAAAACACTCCGACATGACAAAGCGCGTCCGCCCGCCGAGATCCAGCGTCGGCTCGCCATCAAACAGCAGCGGATCCGCCGGACCAGCCTCGCCACCCAACAGCACGCTGCGCGTCATATGCACCGCACAAAGGGCCGACCCGTCCACCTCCACCACCTTTGGCACCTGGCTATCGAAATAGCGGATCACCGGCGCCGCGTCGGGCGCCACGGTATAGGTGATGCTGGCGGTCTGGCCGTAGCTGTCCACCTGGCCCGATGCCACATTGGTGCCCGCCAGCGCCCGCACACCCGCATCGCTCAGTGTGCTACTGTGCTCGTCCCGCGCCACCTGATCGACGGTCGAGAACGCCGCCGTCACCGTTGTGCGCCCGCGCAGCGGGCGACCGGTCAGCGTGGCCGTGTAAGTGGTCCCCGAAACAAAGGCCATAGTCTGGGTGCGCCACACGCCATTACGCGCCCCTCCATATTCGTACTTATAGCCAATCACATTGATGAGGGAGCTATCGCCGAACTTGTTCAGCTGGCTCCACAGAGAGATATGCGGCGTTTGGTTGACCGAGTCACCGCCCCAGAAATTGACCAGGTTGCCCGCGCCCGCATGAAACAGCGCCCGCTGCGTGCGAGCGCACGCTGTGTTGTAGAAATTGAGTGCCGTGGCTTGGGTATTGTCCAGCACCCGGATCATATAGGCATTGTTATCGCCGCGCAGGTTCCAGGTGAAGACTTCGTCACCGTTAATCTCTTCAGCAATGTCAATGACGACATAAAACCCTTCGGCAAGCACATTAATGAATTGCAGGTCCTGGCCGCCGCTCACAGGACGGAAGCGGAAAGCGATGTTGCTATACGATGCCCAGCCCGAATGATCGCCCGGCGTGGGCGGTACATATTCAATGGATAAATCTCGCACGGTCGTGTGGATCGCAATGGGCATGTCAAAAGCCACAAAGTCATCCGCCGTGGTGCGGATATTCGTGACCGAGATCCCCTTACCTTCCACGAGGGTGCCAAGCGTGCTTTGCAGCGTCACGCCGCTGTCGAGACGCAGCAGGCCCGCCGGGAGATCGACCACGCCGCGCCCCCAATTGGTGCGCGGCGTAATGCCATCGCGCACGGGCGCCTCCCGCAGCACGTCATAAGCGCCCTGGATAGCGGCGGACACATCGGCACTTTCATCGATCTTAGGACCGAAATCAGCCACCCGCTGCACCGCCCGCTGCACCACCTTGCGCCAGCGCCCCGTGCCGCCCTCGGTCGGGGCCAGGACATTGGCGCCATCATCGGCGTCCGTCGCGACCGCATCGAAATAGAGCAGAGCGTCCCCGCCATCACCCACCGCCGTGTGGCCCTGGCGAAAGACAAACGCCGCGCCCCCAGCCGGTTTGGCCAGGGCCCGCACCGCGCCATTATTGGCCACCCACGGAATGGTATCCAACGAGAAGGTGTTCAGCGCCGCAGCCAGCGCAGAGTCCAACACACCGGCATTGCCCAACGGTGTAAACGTCTTGCCGTCACCACTAAAGGCCAAAAGCCGGTTGGCACGGTCTGCCTCCCGCGGCAGCGCCGGCGCTGGTTCACCGAGCGGTGTCACAATCGTGCGGTCGATGCGCTCGTCCTGTTCCTGAGCAATGCGCGTCAGCCGATCAAAGCCTTCCTCCACAGCGCTGGAGGGAAACTGGCCCGCCTGTTCCAGATCCAAAGCAGAAGCGCGCGTGGTGGCGCCGATGTGAAAGAGAGTGTCACCACTAACCGGCGCCGTGGTGTAGGTCACCAGCCCGCCGCCGGACTGACCGATACCGCTCAGCGTAAAATCCACGCCCAGAGTTAAGGTCTGGTCAGGACCACTCACCGGACGTTTGATCACTGTCAGTTCGCTAGCGGACAGAATGGTGAACCCATAGGCAAAGGCCACAGTCTGTCCGTCCCCGGCGTGAATGGTCACGCGGGATTCCTGAGACACGGTCATGGCGTGACTCCTTATGAGGGATGAGGATGGCCGCGAGCGTCCACGATGAGGCGGATCAACTGTGCCAGCACCGCGATAAGGTCCGCGCGGTTGAGATCAGGGGCCAGTTCCAGGCGGGCGGCGATGCCCTCACCGGAAGCCTGGCGCAGTTCAAACAAGCGTTGGGTCATCCGAACAGCTCGGCTGCGTTGGGCACGGTCAGCGTACCGCCTTCCGCCCGCGGCTCGCCCAACGGACCGCCGAGGTCCTCGCCAAGATTGAGCAATGTGGCGGCGGCCCCAAGACCGGCGCTGAGGCGGGATTGACGGGCGGCGAAGCGCGCTTGCGCGGCGCGGTTCTCCTGGGCGCGGGCGCGGGTTTCCCCTGCCGTTCGATCCCGGAGGATATCACGTTCCAGGGCCTGAGCGAGCGCGGCCTGGGCGTCGAGGCTGGAGCCGGTATCGACGCGCACGCCGCTTGCCGACTGGCGTGCGGTGGCGTCACCAAGAACGCGGCGTGCCTCCTGGCGGGCGGTCTCCTCGCGGGCGCTCGCGGCCCGGCGTTCAGCGCGGGCGGCCCGGCGCGCGCCAGTCGCGGTCGCACTGGCGCTGGCGCCACGCGCCAGGCGGCCGGCGACCTGATTGCCCGAGCGCAAGGCGGTTGTGGTGGCGGCCAGAATGGTGGTGGGTTCGCACATGGCGCATCTCCCTTATCGTCCGGGTGCGGTGGAAACGGGAACCAAAGCCAAAATCGTCATCGGATAGGGTTGGTCCTGCACGATCAGCAGGCGTCCGGCATCATCCCAGGGACCGGCCAGAGTCACCGTGCGATAACCGTCGGCGAGTTTGGGGCTGCGGTCGAACGCGTCGGCGCCGTCTCGGTCCAGGAGCCATTCGAGCGTTTGGGCACTGCGCCCAGTTTTGCCGCCGATACTCCGGCGCAGGAGCACGCGCGCCTCACTGACTTGGCGGCGGCGGGCCTGGGATGTTCCCTGACCGGTGCGCATTTCGATGGGCAGTGTCTCGATCAGCGAGGTATATCCGAGCCCCACATGCACGATGCCCGCAGCCCATTCAAGACTGATGGCGCCGGCGCTGACAGTCCGATCTGGATGAGCGATGCCGTCTGCCAGAATGGCAACGGTTTGCCCTTCCAAATGGTCAAGGCCCGATACGATGGTGACCGGTGGCCCGCGATAAGTGAGCGCACTGGCCAGATAGACGAACTCCTTGGTGTCAGTGTCGTCAGTGGGCTCGTGGGGGCGCTCCATATACTCGACATAGCGGCGCACACTGCCATTGACCGTGCGTTCCACCACTTGCCAGACCTCATCACTCAAACCATCCGGATGGGGAATGACTGTGATATCCCGCACCGCGCCCGGGCGCGGATGGCGATGCCAGGCCCAGACATCCTGGTCACGCCGATAGGTCAGCCCACAGAGCACACCATCAGCGCGCAGGCACCACACCGTGCGCCAGGGTTCCCGCTGCCAGGCGATCCGCGTGAAGCCCGACTGAGCCAAGGGATCGCCCTGCCCGATGTGATCGGCAAGCAAGGTCAATTCCCGCGCCGTATACCCGCCAGCGGCCCCGTCGACCGTCAGCTCTAGGAGTGTGCGTTGATCAGGGGCCAGGAACAGCACCGCATTGCCCACGGCGAGCGGTTGCACCGGTGCCGCACCGTCTTCGGACGCGGGCCGGGCGCGGATCCCATCGGGGGTGATGGGGGCCTCGAAATCCCGGCCCGTCGCCATCCATACCACATCGCGGGCGCCCAGAAGCAGCACCGGGGCGTTCATCAGCCAGCGGACCGCGTTGAGCTGACGCGCCGCCAAAGTGTAGCGGAAGGCTTTGTCTGCCTCGGACCCGGCTTCAAACCGCTCGTAGTTGCCCGCGGCGACCGAGCCCCAGAACGTCATGGGCCGAGATTGGGAGCCGGCCACCACCAGACGCTGATCGGCGAAGGTCGCAGCGCGGGGATAGCCGCGCCGGTCGGACCAGGCCCCTTCCGACCAGCGCCAAGTGCCCGCTGTCACGACACTGTCCGGCAGGCGCGCCAGCACTTCCGCTTTCACCTGGGTGGCTGAAATATACTCCGTAATACGCACAATACCGAAACCCGAATGGAGATACTCCCACTCAATCCCGGTGCCTGAGCGCCCGTCCCAACTGCGCCCGAAATCATGCACCGGCGGCACAGTGCCTGCGTCACCATTCTTGGCCGATACCCGGTAAATGCGCCCATCAAAGCGCGCTTGTTCCGGCGTCGGCGTTAGGGAAAAACTCTTGCCCGCTTCCCAGGGTTGCACGCCGTTGGGTTCGGTCTCCGCCAGGCGCATCAGCCCACCCACATTGTCCGGGAGCCAGACAAAGTCCAAGGCCGAGAGCGTGATGTCCGATCCGATCACGGCAGACGCGGTGATGATCGTGGTCTCAACCAGATTTTCGTCCAGAAACGGACCGTCGGGCGGCGCGAAGAGGCTGACGCTCCAACTGGTATCACTGCTGCGCGATAAGATGCGGGGCGCGTGATCGGGATGGAACAGATAGATTACATCGGCTTCTTGCACCCAGGTCAGGTCCCGCAATTCCGTATCGGACCAAGGCGTTACGATCTCATAGGGCGCGCCATTCTGAAGGATCTGTCCGTGGTCGCGGTAAAACCGGGCGTAGAGATCGCCCAATTCGATGACATAAGCATCGAGACTGGAAAAGACAAACGGCACCAGGATGGTATCCTTATCGCCGTATTTGGCCGGGGCGACGAAGCGTGTCCCGGGGGAACGGGTGACGCCGCCGGTGACCGCGACGATGAAGTTTTCGATCCGCCTGGCGCCTGCTTCATGGGCCGCGAGATCAGTGCGGGCGGCGGCTTCCGGGCTCAGCTCTCCCTTCGCGAAACTGCGTTTGTCTGTGTAGATCATCGCCGCGCCTCCCACCAGGAGCCTGCCGGCAGATCTTCCGCAGGCGTGCCTTCGCGCGCATCGCTCACTTGGGCATCTTCCAGGCGGCGGGCAGCCAGAAGGGTCATGGTCTCAAAGAGGCTGCGGGTCTGGGTGACGGGCATGGCCAGATCAGCCGCGAGCCGGGCCACCAGTGCGTCGGTGAAAACCGGATCGAACAGGCCCACGGCGGTCGTGCGGCTCGTGTACAGAATGTCGAGCGGCGCCGGCAGGTCGCACAAAATCGCTGGCCCCTGATCCGTTGCCTCGACCACATATTTGCCCGCCTGCCCCGCACCACGGACCCGACGCAGGCGCAGAAGATCCGGCGGCACGAGAAATTGCGCCGTGAAGCCCCAGGCCGGTGCCGCCGCCATGGCCGGCAACCGCGCGCGCCGCGCGGCGAAATTCCAGGGATAGGCCGCGAGCAGACTATCCCGCCCGCGTGGTAGCGCCAGGCGGCAGCGGCGCGCGTTTACACTCGCATCCGATGCGACATCTGCGAGCCGTTCCTCAACGCCGAGTAACGACAGCGCCGCATTGCAGAGTTCCGTCTCGCTTTGCGGTCCCGTCAGGGCCATGGGTCCCGTCCTCCGACTGCGGATTGCAGATAATGACAAAGGGCGGCGGTGTCATCCGCCGCCCTGCGGTTTGGGGTGGCGCGCTCTTAGTCGAGCGCGTAATAGAGTTCGAGCGAGAGCGTTCCGCCGGTCGTTGCGGCGGCTGTGTAAAGAGTGGCTGTCACGTCGAGTTCACCGCCGGGGTCGGTGGTCTGGCCAGCGACGAACGACCAGAACGGTGCTCCGATCTTGGCAATGTCGGTGATGAGGCCCGTTCCACTGCCGGCGGCGCCGGCATCCAAAAGGGCCAGAAAGGCATCGTCATCGTCCGTGATCTGCGGACCGAATAGGCCGAGCTTGAGATCGCTCGCGTTGCCCGACAGATCATCCCAGTAGAGCCGCGAAATGGGCAACGGATAGGCGCCCGCCGGCACCCGCCCAAGGCGATAGGTGGAATTCACCGCCGCATTGGCTGTCACTTCCACCGTGTCCAGAATACAGCGCACACGGCCACCGAACAGGCCGGCCGGCACCACATCGGGCACCGGTTTGGTGATGTTCGCCATCACCCGCGATCCATCCAGGTTCTCTACCATGGCTGAGGTCTCCTTTCGTCAGGGTCAGGATTCATCGCACAGAATGTCCACCACCTTGCGCTTGTCCGTGCGCGTGGCGCCAAAGGATCCGTGCACATAGACCTGGGTGGCGTAGCTCTTATCCGACCGCTCGGTGATGCGCGCCTCGGTGTCGTTCCAGACACCCAGATGCATCCCAGAGCGCACATAAAGCGGAACGCGACGCTCGCCGCTCAACAACGGCAGGCGCTCGGAATGGCGGAACTGGACGCCCGCCCATTCGACCAACCGACCATTACGCAGGACCGGTTCGATGTTGTACTCCGACGACATGATCTCCATCTCGCCCATGAGATCCGCGTTCTGACGGGCGGTGATGACACAGACCATAGGGTCGTTGTCTACGTCGATTTCGTTGCCCAACAGAATGGCCTGCGCCTCGCGCAATTTAGCTACGGTTAGGCCTTTGCTGTTAGAGACGATCTGTTGGTTGGTGGTGTCGAAGGATTCGTTCACCGTGCCTTCCTCACCGGTCTTGGCGACCCCATAGAAGGCGGCGATGATCTCGTCATCCATGCCTCGGCCTAGCGCATAGGCGCCGTTCTGGGAATAGGCGCCGTCCAGCGCGATACCGGTCTTAAGCTGATCGAAAGTGTCGACCAGATCCGCCCATTCGTAGTCGGACGGATAGACCCAGCGCCGGTCATGAGGTGTTTCGATGATCGGCGTATCACCGTGGCGGGTGGTGCGCTTGCGCGCCGTCACGGCGCCAATCTGTTCCACCGGCACGCCCGATTTACCGCGATAACGGCCCTCGGCGACCGTATCACGCAGCACGCTGCCACGCTGTTGCAGCAACATTTCCACGTTGTTCTTGTACTCGACGACAAAGGCCGTCTCGACCTGGTTCGACATCCTGTGTCCTCCGGGTTAAGGGATGATCCGATCAGGCGCTCGGATAGGCGCGGGCCAGGAGGGCGCGGCGGCGGTCCTCCAGACTCTGACGTTCATGGCGGCTTGCGACGTCATCCTTGGACAGAAGGCCCGCAAGCTGCTGGTTCAGGCGCGCCACTTCCGCGCGCGCGCCATCAGGCGAGAGGCCGTAGCCGCTCTCGCTTTCTCCGCCCAAGGAATCCTCGGCCATCATCCCACCCAGCCGGTGGAAGAAGCGCACCACCTGCGCATCACCCATGGCGCGGGTCAGGGCCTCCATAGTGGTGCCGTCATCGCTGAAGGCGTGGGCGGCGCGCCGGGCGAGATCCAAATTGGCGTCATAGGCGCCGCCCCAGTCTTGGCGCAGATCAGCCTCGAGGGCCGCGCCCCCGTCCTGGGCTGCGTGGGCGTGGGTGGTGAAGGCCTCAGCCTGATACCCGCTGAATGTCTCCAGCAGGCCTTGCGCCTGCCAGGGTGTGAGTTTCAGGCGCGCGGCCGCCTCGCGAAATGTGCCTTCTAGGGCTTCGTCATAGGGCAGACCGTCTGGCAAGGTGGGCCGCACCAACTCATAGGCCTGCGGATCATCTGGCACCCCCAACGCCGCCCAACCGGACCAGGCCGCCGGATCCTCATCGGCGCCGGGCAAGGTGACGGACGCCGGTGTGTTCGCGGCCACCGAGTCCGGTGCCACCGAGTCTGGTGCCACCGGGTCCAGTGCCACCGGGTCAACTGCCGGCCCACTTGGCATTGGATTGGTTGGGCCGGGATCAAAGGGGGTCGGTGTCGGCTCGGTCATGGTCCATCCTTTCCTGAAGAGCGCGCAGGTCCGCCCCGGTGAGGGACAGCATGCGCTGGATGTGGAGCCACACGGCCCGCCGGCCTTCATTAAAGGCGGTGGCATGCGGATCTCCGGGGACGTAAGTTTCTGCGTCTGCGTTACAGAGGCGGGCGAGATCGGCGAGCAGATCGGGACGATTGCGGAAGGCCTCGTCATAGGCCGCCATCATCGGGCCCGCCTGCCCTCGTTCCGCCCACGGCCGCAGCCAGTCGAGCACTGGTTTCATGAGGGCTCCTCCGTGGCAGGATCAGACGCCATGGGCAAAGCGCTGGCCACGGTCGCGAGGGCTCGGGCGGCACGCAGCGCAGTCACATCGCCCTGCCCGCGCACCACATGGGCCGGCACCGCAAAGCCATTGGCGAGCGCGTCCACCACCGCGTCCGTGTCCACTTTGTCGAGCACGTCCGGGTGCGCGCGGCTCAAGGGATCAAGCACCCCAAGCCAGCGTCCCACGGCCGTCGCCTCGCTCATGCGCACGGCCTTGGCGAGCGGCGAGACATAGTCGATCTCCAAACGCTCGCCACTCAGTTCAAGGGGCGGTGGCGGCAACACGCCCTTGCGCCACAACATGCCGAAACGACGTTTGATCAGGGGCGAGAGGAACTCCGTCTGCAAACGGCCAAGATTAGGACCCATGAGGCGCAGCTTTTCCTCTTGGCGTTCCAGCACTTCTGTCGCGGTCATGGTTGGGCGTTCGGCCAGTTGCAGTACAGAGTGGAACAACGCCTCTCGGATCGCCGCGCGGCGTTCCCGGATCATCTCGGCGGTGATATCGAGACGAGCACCGGACTGAAAGGGCTGAATCAGGCTGCGCCCATCGGCGGTCACGGCACCATAGGTGATACCGCCGGGATACATGCGAATAGGGCTCGCGCGGTTTTCCTTATAGGCCAGCAGCGGAGGTTCGGCGGCGCGTTGGCCCGAGACGATCAGTGTTCGGTTCATCTCGTGCAGCATTTTAACATCGGCCAGGATGTCCTTGGGCCGGCCGTAGATCTCGCCGGCGGCCACCGCCCAGCGGGGCACCTGATAGGGAAACTCATCGAAGCCACCCCGTGCCAACCGTTCACCGGTGGTGCGATCCACATAGGTGGCGCGCCAGGCTTTACCACGCAGGCCGATGGCGCCCTTGCGATAGGACGGGTTCGGTTCCACCGCATGGACGATCTCAAAAGTCACGTCCAGGTCACCGCCGTCATAGGCTTTGCGCACGGCGGCGGGCACGCGGCGGCCGAACCGTTCCAGCATTTGGCGTGCGCTCATGCGCGTCAGCCGAAACAGCGTGTCAATCTCGTCATGGGCGTTGGCGGCGATGAAGCATTCGCCCAAGGGCCGCACACTGTCGAAAATGCGCGATGTGCCGGGCACGTCCTCGGAGTAGAACACGCCGGTGCCAAAGCCCGCCCAGTCCAGATAAAGCGCCGGCACGGCGGCATAGAAACGAGAGCTGCCGGGCTCGAAACTGGCCCGCAAAATCCGCGAGGCGCGATCAAGCCAAGCACGGGCGCCTGGTAAATCATTCAGCACAGGATCGGAAAAGCGCAGTGTAAACCAGCTTTCGGCTGGGTTCGTCAGCAGGCCATACACGCCGCCCGCGAAATGCTCCAAGGCCTGGGACGGTGTGTTGTCATAGATCTTGCGATCCCGCCGGGCGCCGGGCTGGGGCGTGGTGGTAAAGTCTGCGCGCAGGGGAAGGACATTCTCGGCGACGTCCTGCCAGAACGCCTCCCAGGGCGCACGCCGAGTGCGCAGGCGCTCGAAACGCGCCAGAATTTCAGGCTCTGTGCGGGGCATGGGCGGTGTTCCTGTTCCTATTGGCCGAGCAGGGTTCTGGCGGTCACCGGCGCGCGGGTGAGCACGCCTTGCGGGCTTGTCAGCAGCGTCTGCGCGGCGCCCCGGCGCAGGCGGCGTCGGCGCGCGTCATCGGCGGCCCGCTGAGCATCTTTAAGACGCGGCGGGCGTGGCGGGCGCTGGGGTTCAGGCGGGTTGAAGCACATCACGGGATCTCCATGGCCAGTTGCACAAAATCTTCCCCATGCCGCCCAAAGCTTGGGACGGTGCATTCCACATGAGCACCAAGCCGGGTGAGCCAGGCTCGCGCGTCCCGGTGCGCGGCCAGTGCGCGGGCCTCGGCGCGGGTGAAGCCCTCCGCCTGCAGACGGGGTAGCGCATCGCGAAACACCCAGCGGGTGAATGGGCCGACAATCTCCGACCAGCGATCAGTGGCGATGAGGGCACATTCCAGGCACGAAGGTGTGCGGGCATAGGCGCCGAACAGAGCCACTGGCTCACGCCCGAGGCGGGCGATGCCGGAGAGGATGGCGCTGCGCTGGCATGCCATTATCTCGCGGGCAAGCGCGAGCACATCGTCGTCCCAGCGGCAGGCGAACACTTCGACCCGGTCGCGGGCGCGCATATGTTCCAGGACATGGAGCAGCGGCGCGCGCCGCATGGGTGTGATGCGGAGCTTGGGCATGGTGCCATCCCTTTTGTGTGGTCAGAAGCGGTCGAGCGGATCGGCGCGGGTTTCGGCCACAGGCTCACACCAGGCGCCATGGTGCGGGCGTTCCAGGCCCGTGGCGCCGATGCGGAAGGCATCAGCCGCATGGGAGGCCCAGTCATGGCGCGGCCGTTCCCGGAACGTCTGTGTGCGGTCATCCCAATCGCGGGCGTAGTGGCGTAAAGCCTCCAGTCCCTTGGCGCAGGCATCCGCATCGAACCAACAGCGGGGTAACAGGCTGCGCACGGCCTGAATGCCGTCGGCGACCGGTGCGGCCGGAACAATGCGGATCGGACGTAAGCCCAGAGTTTCGGCCAGGTCTTGACGCGACCGACCACTGCCCAGTTCCCGATGGGCACCGTCATGGGGCCACAGATGCTCGCGATACGGATAGGGCCGCTCGCGGAGTTTCTTGGCGTAGTAGTCTAGCCCCTCGCCGCGGGCCTCTAGATAATCAATGACGCGGATTTCCCGGCCGATCTGCTGCACGAACCAGATGACGGTTTCGTCAGCGATGCCCAGATCCCACCAGGTCTCCACCGGCTCGGACGGATCCCACGGAACACGTGTGATGCGACCGGCGCGTTCCGCCTCGGACAACAGCTTGCCGTAATAGGCGCCCGATTGTGGCGCCTCGAACGAACAATGGTACTCCTGATCGATCATCTCATCGCTCATGCCGGAAGCGCGTTCCTCATCGATTTGCGTGAGCGGGATGGCGCCAGTGTCCTCAATGCCGAGGCGCTCGGCGAACCATTTTGGGTTATCGCTCGCCATACGGAACAGGTCATGGGCATGGTTGCGCCCGCGCGGGGTGAAGATGAACAGGGCCCAACCGCCATTTTCCGCCAGGATCGGGCGGATATAGTCCCACGCCGCAGGCCGCGCGAGCGCATATTCGGAAAACACCACGCCCACTGGATTGGCACCCACCAAACTGTCATAATTATCCGACCCCACCACTTGCCAGATGGAACCGTTTTTCAGGCTGATTTTCATGTCGGTCTTGTTGGTGCTGGTGCGCAGTGCCTTGGGCCAGGCTTGATCGATCAGATGGCGCCCCTGCCCGTCCACCCCGTCCCAGATCACTTTTCGTCCGTGAGCGGCTTCGGGCAGCATATGCCAGTAAAGCCCCACACGCCGATGCGCGGCCACTGCGCTCCAATTGAGCGCCAGACTGTCCTTGCCGGAGCGCCGGTGCCACACAGCCACGGCCCGCGTGCCACCGTCTTCCAGATAAACCCAGAGGCGGCGTTGATAGGGACGTGGGTCCCAGTCATTGGGAAGGCGGACCATCAGGGCTCGGCCTCGTCGCCATATTGCACGATAGTGACTTTGACCGGGGCCTCGCTGTCGCTGCCCAAGCCCAGCTTGTCGCCAAATTGGCAGGGCAGCCATTTGGACAAGAGCCAGCGGCGCACCTCAATGCGCAGTTTGGAACGGCTGAGGTGTTCGGTATTTGCGGTCATGCCGCGCGCGGTTTCCTTCCAGTCACCAGAGCCGTCATCAGCAATGCGTAACAACTCATCCTCCCACAGAACGGCGCGCACTTTCCGGCATCGCTCGAAGCGTTCGGTGAAACCGTCCGTATTGTCGAGCACCCAGCCCGCGATGGTTTCTGCCGCTGGCATGGTGGGGTCGGTGGCAATGCTATCAAGCGCCTCACCGGCCGCGAGCCGCTCGCACACGGCGTTGGCCAGCGCGCGTTGATAAGATGTCGGGCGCGCGGGTGTTGGTGTCGCACGGGGCGTCTTGACCAGACGGGCGGAGGGCCTGGGCATGGTTGCTCTCCTGCGTATGATGATGGGCGAATGATCCTGAGGCGATGCCGCAAGGCCGCGCCAAAACGCAAAAACCCGGCGCATCGGCGCCGGGTTCATCATTCCTCAGTGTTGACCATAGAATAGCTCAAACTGGCACATGTGGCAAGCGGAAAATCCGCGTGCGGTAGACTTTTCTATGCCGCCTCCGCCGTCACGCCGTTCGCACGCGCGGTCAGGCGGCCGATCAACTCCCGAAACATCCGGCGCCAGTGTTCACCGGAGCGACCACGCTTGGCGGCGATCTGGCGGTAACTACGGTGATAAGCGCGGGCGCGCAGGAGCCAGAGCAGCGGCTTTTCGGTATCTCCGATCCAGGAAAGTGTGGGCAACATCGCGTCGATATCCTCCGGAGTTGGACGGATTGCGGCCAGGCGGGCGCGTTGAGCGGCGGCGGCTCTATCATCCACAAGGCTTTCTGCATCGGGCGTCAGGTCCGGCCAGGCCGTCAGGCGAGGCTGGGTGAAGCGGCGGTCCGGGTCGCTCAGCGCGTCCAGGGTGCGGATGGCGGTCAGGATACGGGTCTCAACGGCGCGCGGGGTCAAGGCGCCGATGATCTGGGAACCAGCGGGCTGAACCATAAGAACATCTCCGATGCTGTGGGCGCAGACGGGTATTTTATCCGGTGCCAGAGCACTCGTGCATAACTCTCCCTGGCGACCTGCAAGTTATCCACGCTCCTCCGCCATCGGATAAAATACGGATCTCGGGAATGTTCTTAAGGAGATCAGAGCATGGCCTTTAAAGACGTGTTTTCCTATCAGGAAGGGGTGCGGGCCTTGGAAGGGCTTGACGAAGCGCGGGCCTCGCTGGAAGCGGCTCAAGCCGCGTTCGAGGACGCCGCACAGCTTGATGACGCGGAACGCGCGGCGGAAGCGGCCATCGGGGCCATTGAGGATGTGCTGGCGGATCTGGAAGCCAACACGGAGCGTTTGCGCGAAAAAGTGGAGGCCTTTGACGAGTTCGACAAGGCGACATGGGACGACGCAGCGTGATCAGAGGATTGGGCGTCGGTCCCACACTCTTGGCCAAGAGTGGCTGGTTCTTATCCTCCGTTGTTTGAGTGAAGGGGCTCAGCGAAGTTGCTCCTCCACACTCCGCGTCAAAGGTGAGACCACAGCGCCCGTATGCCGGGTCGTGACCGTTTCGATCAGCAGTACCCAGCATTCCTCTTCTGCGATGGGTTTGTGGCGGACACCGCGTGGGACGGTGAGAAACGCGCCTTCGGGGACGGTCACGGTGTCATTTTCAAAGGCAATCGTCAGCGTGCCGCGCACGACATAGAACAACTCGTCCTCGTCGTCATGGGCGTGCCAGACGAACGCGCCCTTGAGTTTGGCGACTTTCAGATACTGATCGTTCACGCGGCCGATCACTTTGGGCGACCAGTAGTCCGTGACCTGGTCAAAGGCGGCTGGCAGATCGGTGGGTGAGAGCATATGCTGTGTGTCCTGGCTGAAGGGGCCTGACTGAAGGGGCCTGACTGAAAGAGCTTGGCTGATGCGCTGCGGCCGGCCGGAGTGTAACCGAGAGTAGATCGCCATGGCATGGGCCTCTGCCCGTTTTGTGTTTTGTGTCAGCTGCGCGTCGGTGTTAGCGCTCGCGGCCCTGCCCGCGCGCGCCGATGTCATCGCGCTGAGTGACCGGCAGCAGGCCATGTATGACACGGTGGCGGCGCCGGAAGGGTTCATCACTCAAGACCTGCATCAGGCGTTTTGGGAGAGCCTGCCCCGCGACATGGCTGAGGACGCGCAAATCCGGGCAGCGTTCACGGGGCGCCTGCGAGAGACGCTCAGTGCGGGGGCCCGGTTTCAGCGGGAGGTCTGGGAGAGTGCACGGCTGAGCATGGCGGCGGGCAAAGTGGTGCCCTCGCCCGATCTGGCGGCGGCGCGGGGCGCGGCCATCAAGGCGGCGCGGGCGGCGGCGTCGCAGGATCCCGCTTTTACGGAAACTCTGGCGCAAATGCTGGCGTTGTCGGATCGGTTGCTGGAAGCCGCGGCTCTGGGCGAGACCGTGGTGGTTGCTGATGGTGTGATCGCCATGACGCCCGATACGGTGACGCGCACGCTATCGACGCTGAATGCGGCCATGGCGCGCTTGGCGGTGCTGTTCGCACCCGATTGGGCGCCGCAGCCGGTGGCCCGACGGCATGAGGACGCCGGGCTGACGCTGAGAGCGGCTCTGCCCTTCGTCAAAGATGTGGCGCGGCGCCGGGATGTGAATGGGGATCCACGGCGCACGATCACCCTGTCGCATCGCAGCGACGAGCAGGCCTTTGTGTTTGTTACCTACGCGGAATTCGCGGGGCCATGGCAAGACCCGCACCGGGGCATGGCGGATCTGGTCCGCTCTGCTCTGGCACAAGTTGGGGTTGCGCCCGGTGCGGTCACGCCCGGGACGCGTCCGGGCCGGGTCGGGGCGCAGGCCAGCGGCAGCGGGCACCGTGACGAGACGCCCGTCTTTGCCGCCGCTGAAAGCATGGATGTGACCGAACGCCAGGCGGCCGTCACCGTGATTGCTGTGACGACCGAGTCCGAAGCCGCGGCGGCGGCGTTGCGAGGCGAGCTCTTGGCGGCGCTGACCGTGACGCCCTGAGCGTTCTGCAAGCGGTCAGGCGCGCCGGTGCTTTCAGGCCCCGAAAACAAACATGTCCGCCGTCAGATCATCCAGCTGCGTCTTTCGAATGATGAGATCGCTGTCATTATCCGTGGACAGGACAATGTGCTTGCCCACTTGCTCGGCGGCGGCGATCACGTCATCCAGATCGTCGATGCCGTCCACAGCCGACAGATCGATCCGGTCTTCCGCCAGGTTGAAATCGCGGATGGTGTCCACGTCGCTGGCGCCTTGATCCTGAAAAACGAAAATGTCGGCGCCTTGCCCGCCTTGGAGGCGATCCGTGCCGTCCCCGCCCGTCAGGATGTCGTCGCCGTGACCACCGCTGAGCCGGTCATTGCCGTCTTGGCCATCGAGGATGTCGTCGCCATCCCGGCCGGTCAGCTTGTTGGCCGCGTCATTGCCGATGATTTCATTGTCGAGGCCGTTGCCAACACCTTTGGCGATGGTGTCACCGACGATCTGAAGATGCTCGACATGGGCGCGCAGCTTATAGCTCCCGTCGGACACTACGGTGTCGGTGCCTTCGCCACTGAATTCAAAGATCTTGTCGCGCCGGCTATCCACCACATACACATCGTCGCCTTCGCCGCCGTAATAGGTGTCCTTGCCGGCGCCCCCGTCGAGCGTGTCGTCGCCGGCCCCGCCGACCAAGCCTTCCCGTGCAGCGCTGCCGACAATGAAGTCATCCCCGGCCAGAAGGGCGTCCAAGAAGGCGTCGAGTTCGTTGTCTTCCACGGCCTGGGAGAAATCGGCGAAGTCCAGCGTGAACTCCCCGTCGATGTCCACGGTGGTCGTGTCCGACCCGTCCGGCGAAAAGCTCGCCGCCGTGACGGTGCCGCCGGTCAGGGCGAAATCCGCATCGCCGGGATTGCCGTTGTAGGTGAAGTCGGTGCCGCTGAGGGTCCACACCTGGCTCAGGTTGTCGCCATCGGTGAAGCCCACACTGAAGG
Organism: uncultured Alphaproteobacteria bacterium; assembly: GCA_964625525.1. Lineage (GTDB taxonomy): Bacteria > Pseudomonadota > Alphaproteobacteria > JAJFIK01 > JAJFIK01 > CAZVEE01. Next base: position 44,925 of record CAZVEE010000006.1, read on the forward strand.
TGGTAACGCCATTATTGTTGGTCTGCGTGATGCTGTTGAACAGCTCGTTATTGGGTTTGGCCTTGCCGAACACACCGCGCACGAAGGGGTATGGCTGGGAAACAGTGATATCTGCCATGGGTGAATGCTCCTGATCTACGGGCCGCGCCAGGGGGCGCGGGCATACGCTGTGCCGCCGGATCGAACCGCGTACCCGGGTTCAAGAAGGACCGCGTCGGCCGGCATCCAGACACACGCGGTGTGCCTTCAGATCCCGTCGCAGATTCTGCTATTCACGATATGCTATTCGTGCCATTCGTCGCTGCGTGTCAAAACGCCAGGGGGCATTTGGGTAAAAAAAGGCTTCGTGAGTCTCGTCATGGCACGATACGCTCACGTGCAGGCAGCGCGATTTGTGAGAATCGCGCGAAAGCCGCTGGGCCGTTTGATCTGTCTGGGTATCGCGTTGGATGGGGACGTTCGGCGCATGGCCTGATCGGCGCGGCGGCACACGGGGAACATAGGGGGAGCCGGAGGCGTGATCTGCGCGCTGGCCTCCTCCCACAGGCGGGGGAGCGCACGTGCTTCATCATTTCGGGCATCATTTCCGGTCCATGGCCGTTCGTGGTCTGGCTTTCACAGCGGCGGCTGCGCTTTTAACTTTCAATCCTGCTGCGGCGGATGCTTCGGGCGCGCTGATTGAATCCGGTGCGCTGAGCCGGGTCGCTTCGGAGGCGCAAGACACACCCACAAGCCCGGCAGTAGATGCCCAGGAGGCGGCGCCGCAAGCCGCGGCTGGTGGTGACGCTGAAGCCGAAGACGGCGAAACCGAAGAGAGCGACGAAAAGAGCCTCGAAGAGACTGTCGCGGATTACGAGCAGATCGACAGCCTGTTCACGCTTTACCGGGATCCGGAGAGCGGCAAGCTGTTCATGGAAGTCAGCGATGAGCAGCTTGGCCAGGAATACATCTATTTCGTCCATACGGTGGACGGCGTGCCCGCGGCCGGTCATTTTCGCGGCTTTTATCGTGGTGAAGCCGTCTTCACGGTGCAGAAGCACTATCAGCGCATCGAATTCGTCGGCGAGAACACGCGCTATCACTTCGACGAAGACAGCGCCCTGGCCAACGCGGCCGACGCCAATCTGACCGACGCGTTGGTCTATTCCGGCGAAATCACGGCCACGAGCGCGGACGGCACGCGCTACCTCATCGAGGCTGATGCACTGTTCAAGACCGAGGCGCTGCATCGGGTGAAACTGCCGCGCCTGCCGGATGCCTCGCCCTTCCAGTTCACCCTCGGCAAGCTCGACGGGGATAAGACCAAAGTCACGGAAATCAATGCGTTCGAGCGCAATCTCGACGTGGTTGTGGACTACACCTACAACAACAGCAATGTGTTGAGTTGGCCGTCGCCGGCGATTACCGACCCGCGCTATGTCACCATTTCCATCCAGCACTCCTTTATCGAGATGCCGGATGACGGCTTCACCCCACACTTCGCCGATCAGCGGGTGGGCTATTTCACCCACCAGGTGACCGATCAAACCAATATCGATGACATCACGCCCTATCGCGATCTGGTGAACCGCTGGCGCCTGGAGAAGCAGGACCCGGACGCGGACCTCTCTGATCCGGTCCAGCCCATCGTCTTCTGGATGGAGGACACAACACCTGAGCAGTATCGCGACATTATCCGCGACGCCGCTTTGCGCTGGAACGAAGCTTTTGAAACGGCGGGCATTTCCAACGCCATTCAAGTGAAGCAACAAGGCGTTGATGGCGACTGTCCGGCGGGCCGGATCGACTGCAACGTGCTGCGCTGGACATCCTCGCCACAGCCGGTCTTCGGCGGCTATGGCCCGAGCTTTTACAATCCGCGCACGGGCGAGATCCTGGGCGCCGACATTATGCTTGAGATGGTATGGCTGCGCGCGCGCAATCGCGCGGCCAATGTGTATGAAGGTCCCGCAGCGCTCCTCAATGCCCATGCCGACAGCCCGACCCATAACTTGGTCGAGCGGGCCGTGGACATTGTTGGGCAGCCAGGCGGCGTTGACCGTCTGACCGCGCTCATCGACGACGGCGCTTTTGCGCAAGCGCGGCACGATCGCGCGCTGTTCGCGCCCGCTTCGGGCCGTGATGGCATCATGCATCACAGCCTGCGTCGCCATTGCGCCCATGCGGAGTATGTGCAGCACAATTTGCGCTTTGCCCTCCAGGCCCTGGACGCCCGCGGCGCGCCGGACGCCGAGAAAGAGCGCCTGATCGAAGAGTCGATTTACGAGTTGGTCCTGCATGAGATCGGCCACACGCTGGGCCTGTCCCACAATATGAAAGCCAGCCAGCTGCACCCCTTGGCTGATCTGCACAATGTAGAGGTCACCGGCGACACGCTGGTCGGCTCGATCATGGACTACGCGCCGGTGAACATCGCGCCGGTTGGCGTGGAGCAAGGCCGCTATTACTCCACCCGTCCGGGCCCGTATGATAAGTGGGCCATCGAGTTCGGCTATCGTCCGGATCTGGATGAAGAAGCACGGACCGCACTGCTCGCCCTCTCCACCGAACCCGCCCTCACCTTCGGCAATGACGCGGACGACATGCGGGTGCCGGGCGGCTGGGGTATCGACCCCCGGGTGATGATCGGCGATCTGTCCTCTGACGCCATTGAGCACTCGGTGCACCGGGTGAGGCTGGCACGCGCGACGCTGGAAGGACTGCAGGAGAAGTTCACCCAAGACGGGGAGAGCTGGCATGCCCTGCGGGACGCCTTTAATCTGCTCGCTGTCGAACAGGCGATCGCTGGCGGCGTTGCCGCGCGGTATGTGGGCGGGGTGTCTGTTGAGCGCTTCGTCGCCGGACAGCCGGGCTCGGAAGATCTAACGCCGTTCGAGCCGCTGGATCTGGAGACCCAGCAGAAAGCGGTGGAGGTGCTGCGAGAGTATATCTTCGCGCCCGATGCCTTCTCGGTTTCTGAGGATCTGCTGAAGCACCTGCAATATGAGCGTCGCGGCTTCGACTTCTTCGGCATCACCGAAGATCCCAAGATCCACGAGATGGCTGGCTTCATTCAGGCCAACTCGCTCGCCCATGTCATGAGCCCGGTCGTGTTGCGGCGCATGACCAATGCCCGGCTCTATGGCAATGAGTACACCACCAACGACTTCCTGGGCGACCTGACCATGGCCGTCTTTGAAGATGACGCAAACGACAATGTGAACACGTACCGGCAGAACTTGCAGATCCAGTATGTGTCGCGCCTGATTGCCATTGTCTATCTGCCCTTCTACGACGATGTGGCCCAGTCCGCCGCCTTGTCGCAGTTGCGCCAGATCCGCGGTCTGATCACCCCACCGCTGTTCAATTTCACCGGGCCGGAAATCAATGCGGAGACCTTGGCTCACCGGCGGCACGTTCAACTGTTGCTGTTCGCTGTCGGGATTTTCTGATGCTGTCTTCATCGACAGGATGATCAGGGCCCGGCGCGCTGCGCCGGGCCTTTTTTGTGGGACGATGGCTGGGGTGGCATGACCTGTCTGGATGGTCATCTGTCTTCTGCGGATCTGTTGAGCCCCGTCACTGCGCATTCCGGCCCGCTCGGCATAGAACTGCTCTTATGGAGCACATGAGCGTTTCGGATGCTGTCCCGGGAGAGGCGATTGCCGGCCTGCTGGTCGCGCGCGGCGTGTTGGATGCGAGCGACCTGGAGCGGGCGCGCCGGGCCGCGGCCCGGTATGGCGAGCCGCTGCGTGCCGTGCTCGACAAGCTGGGTCTGATTGCCCAGGACGTGTGGGCCCGGGCGGCGGCGGATGACGCGGGCCTGGATCTCTTCAGCGCGGCGGACCTGGAAGCCTCTGGCTGCGCCAGCGACGCCGTCACGCTCGACTTTCTGCGCGCGCAACCGGCCGTGTTGTTGCGGTCTGCGGAGGCAGAGCCGGACCAGCCCAGCGGTGTCGCCCTCGCCGACCCATCGGACCCTTTCATCGTCTCTGCCCTCGAAGCCGCCACTGGCCGGACCCTGGCGGTCTCGGTGGCGCTGGCGCGCGACATTGAGGCAACCCTTGATCGTCTGTATGGTCCCCGCGCGGCCCAGGACGAAGACGAGCCCGCTTCTGCGGGCCATGATGCCGGGCCGACCGGCCTTGAGGATCCAGGCGATATTGAACGGCTGCGCGGGCTTGCTAGTGAGGCTCCGGTTGTGCGTCTGGTGACCCAGATGATCCAACGGGCCATTGAAAGCGGCGCCTCAGACATTCACATCGAGCCCTATGAGCGCCACATCATCATCCGCTATCGGATCGATGGTCTGTTGTCGGATGTGGACCGCACCGCCCGCGCCATGGGACCGGCACTGGTGTCGCGGATCAAGATCCTCGCCAATCTCGACATTGCCGAGCGCCGCTTGCCGCAGGACGGGCGCATCCGTCATCGCACAGAAGGCCAGGAAGTGGATTTGCGCGTGGCGACCGTCCCGTCCCTGCACGGAGAAGCGGTGGTCATTCGCATTCTCGACCAAGGCGGGCCGCCCCCGCGCCTGGCGGACCTGGGCCTGACAGCGGCGCAACAAGCGGTGCTCGCACGCCACTTGGACCGGCGCACCGGTCTGGTGCTTGTGACCGGGCCGACGGGGGCCGGCAAGACCACGACGCTTTATGCGGCGCTGGACCGGCTGAATGAGGCTTCCAGCAAGATTATGACGGTGGAGGATCCGATCGAGTTTCAAGTGGACCGGGTGGTGCAGATCCAGGCGCGCCCCGATATCGGCCATGATTTCACCCGCATCCTGCGCTCTGTTCTGCGCCAGGATCCAGACATCATCATGGTCGGTGAGATGCGGGACGGCGAAACCGCGCGCATCGCGGCCCAAGCCGCGCTGACCGGCCATTTGGTTCTCTCTACTCTGCATACGAATGATGCGCCAAGCGCAGTAACTCGTCTCCTCGATATGGGGCTTGAGGATTATCTCATCACCGCGACCGTGCATCTGGCGGTGGCTCAGCGGCTGGTGCGCCGCCTGTGCCCGGTGTGCCGGCGCGAAGTGTCCCCGCCGCCCGAGGCGCAGCACCTGTTTGAGCAGTTCGGACCACCGGAGGGTCCGGTGCGCTTTTATGAGGCGGTGGGATGTGCCGCGTGCGGGGGGCGCGGCTATCGCGGACGTGTGGGTCTTTATGAACTTTTCAGCCTGGATGACGGCGCCCGGCGTTTGGTGCTTGAGCGCGGCGGCACGGCGGCGTTGCGGGCCCATGGCGAAGCGGCGGGTATGGTTCCTCTGTTTGCGGATGGCGTGGTCAAATGCGCTGAAGGCCTGACCACCATGGAGGAAGTCCGCCGCGTCGTTGCGGCCGAGCTTGTATAAGGGGCGGTTGACCATGCCCGAATTCGAGTATGAAGCCATGAGTGCGACCGGCGCGACTCTCACCGGCCGGCTCGACGCGCCGAGTGAAACAGCAGCGCTCGACCGTCTCGCAGCGCAAGGGCATTACCCTATTGCCGTGCGCCCAGTCAGGACCAAGGCCGGCCAATCCAAACGGACAGGCTCTTGGCTTGGGGGGCTCCGTCTGCCGATGGTTCCCGGGATGTGGGCGGATGGCTTGAGGCGCAGCGACATGCTCAGCCTCACGCGGGATCTGGCCCATATGCTGCGAGCGGGGTTAACGCTCGACGAGGCCTTGCGTGTCTTGGCCAGTGGTGATCCTGGTGCGGAGCGCGTGACGGCAACAGCCCGGCAGGTGGGCGAAAGCCTGCGCGGCGGCGCCAGCCTGTCGGATGCGCTGGAGCGCCATGGGCCTCCTTTTGATGCACTTTATGTGTCCTTGGTGCGGGCCGGTGAAACGGCAGGGGCGCTGGGTGTGACCCTTGATCGGTTGGCGGATCATCTGACACGGATGGCGGCGCTGCGGTCCGCGGTGGGGCTCGCCCTTGTCTATCCCGCCGCGCTTCTGCTTGCCACGATTCTGTCCGTGGCTGTCCTAATGACAACGGTCGTGCCACGGTTTGAGGCCCTGTTCGCCCAATCGGGAACAGAACTGCCCCTCTCGACACAGATCGTGACGTCCCTGGCGCAAGGGCTGTCCGACAGTGGCCCGCTCCTCCTGCTGGGCGTGCTTCTGGCTGTGCTGGCGGGGCGGCGCCTGATCCAGGTGCCGCGCCACCGGCGGCGTCTCGACGACCTGCTGCTGGGCGTGCCCCTGACCGGCGGTATTGTGCGCCGAGTGGCGTTGGCGCGGTTTGCCCGAGCCCTCGGGCTGATGCTCGGCAACGGGGTGGATATGTTGACCGCTTACAGCCATGCCCTTGCGGCTGTTGGGAATGCGGCGCTGCGCCATCGGTTAGAGGCGGTGGTGGAGCCACTGCGCGCCGGTCAGGGGCTCGCGGGACCCTTGCGCGACGCCAGGGTGCTGCCCGGTGCCGGCGCCCAGTTGGTGCGGGTCGCGAAGGAAACCGGGCGCCTGGGCCCCCTCCTTCTGGATCTTGCGGACCTTTATGAGGGGCAGGCGCAGGACCAGATCAAACGCCTGCTGGCGGTGTTGGAACCGGCCATCATTCTGGTCCTGGGCTTGCTGGTGGGCGGAATCGTGCTGTCACTGTTTGCAGCGATTACGGAGCTTCAAGATGTGGCGTTCTAGGCCCGCGCGCGGCTTCTCCTTGCTGGAACTGGTGACCGTTTTAACGATCCTGGCGCTTGTCTTGGCTGTGGGTGTCTCCGCTTTGGGACGTGGTGGCGACGGGGTGCGCACCCGCGCGGCCGCCCGTGATCTCGCCGGCGCTCTCCAGGCGACGCGCGCCCACGCCCTCAGCCGTCAGACCCCCACCGTTCTCCAGCTGGACCTCCAGGACCGCACTTATCGCGGTCCCGGATCAATTACCGGTGTTGTGCCTGGCCCTATCGCCATCACGCTTACGGCCGCGGTGCAGGAACAGCGCGGGCTACAGCAAGGCGGTATCCGGTTCTTTCCGGACGGCACGTCAACGGGGGGCACGGTCCTGGTGGGAACCGGCGTGCACCGCCATCGGGTGGCCGTGGCTTGGATGTCGGGCCGGGTAACGGTCATGGCGGATCCGCAAAAGGACCCCGGGTCATGACCGGCGCGGCACACAGACAAAGCGGTTTTAGCCTGATCGAGGCGCTGGTGACCCTAGCGATCCTGGCTCTGGCGGTGAGTGCCGCCCTCTCCGGCCTGCGCCAGGGTCTTGACAGTGCCGCCCGTGCCCAGGCGCGAGCCGCGCAATTGATGGTGGCCGAAAACATCCTGACAGAGATGACCGGGCGCCGCATGTTGCAAGAGGGCGTGGAACGCGGCACGAGCCGTGGCGGCCTCATCTGGGTCGCGACACTGACCGTTGTCAGCGACGAAGAGATAGATCTTGGAGGGCGCCGCCCGCTTCCGGACGCACCGGAGCACTGGCTTTACACCGTGCAGGTGGCGGTGACGGTGCCGACCCGGCCCGGTGATCCGCCTCTAGTGTTAGAAACCATGACCGTGGCCGAGGCGCCGGAATGAAGCAAACCGCCGCTGGCTACACCCTCCTGGAACTGATGGTCGCGCTGGCGGTCATCGCCGCGATCACTGGGATCGGTGTGGCGGGTTTGCGTCTGGCACAAAGCGCCTGGGAGCGCACCAGCGCAGCCAGCGCGCGCACTGGCGATGTGGCGTTGAGTGCCCGTGTGTTTCGGCGCCTGGTAAACCATGGGGTGCCGGGATCTTTGTCCGGTACCGACAGTACCATGAGGATGACCAGCATCGCCCCGCCCTACCCGACCCTTGGCGGCCCCCATCGCGTGACCCTTCGTATCGAGAGGATCGATGGTGTCTCGCGTCTGTTGCTGGACCGTTTGATTGATCAGATCAATCCCGCCAGCCCCTACTGGGGCGAGGACGGGGGCGAGACCGTTTTGCTCGACACACCGGCCCGGCTGACTTTTGCATATCTCGAGACCACAACGGAGGGGGTGCCCGTGTGGCAGGCGCACTGGGAGAGCGGCGGCGCACCGGATCTCGTTGCCCTGCGGGCCGATCCAGAGCCCGGCCGACCTGGGGGCGGTTTTGAGATTTGGGCTCGGTTGGACGCGACTTTGGACGTGTCCTGCATCCAAAGTGCGGGAGCAGGCGAGACCCCCCGGCTGTCGGACACATGCCGATGAGGGCGCGCACGCCTTTGACGCCCCGCCAAGACAGGGGCATGGCCCTGATCAGTGTGCTGTGGATCGTGGCGTTACTCGCCTTGATCACAGCAGCGGTGCTGACTCAGATGCGCCTGCATGTGACGGATCTGCGCGCCGAGATCGACAGCGCCCGCCTGCGTTGGCTTGCCGACGGGGCGGTGCAGCGTGGCCTGCTAGACCTGCTCGCGGGGCCGGACGGCGGCACCATTCCCCGGGACGGCACCGCGGTGATCTTTCAACAGGCCGATATGACCGTCACCCTGCGGATAACCGATGAGACCGGCAAGCTTGACCTGAATACCGCTCCCAAGCCACTCCTGGCTGGTCTTGTGAACGGGCTCGGCCTGGAGGATGCGAGTGGCCGCCCGGTGGACGCCGATGCGCTGGCCGATGCGGTGATTGACTGGCGGGATCGCAACACGGTGGCAGAACTTCTGGGGGCGGAGCGTGCCACTTACGAGACGCTTGGATTGCCGCAACTCCCCCGAGATGGTCCGTTCCCTACCGTGTTGGAACTGGGTAATGTGCGAGCCGTGACGCCAGCCCTTTACGCCGCACTCGCGCCTTATGTCACGACGGCGTCGCGGGCCCGTGCCGTGAACCCGGCGACCGCGCCGCGTGCCGTGCTGATGGCCTTGCCGGGCGCGGCACCGGCGCAGGTCGATGCGCTGTTGGCCGCCCGTGCAGCGGGTGCGCGACGCCCCCGACTGGCGCGGGCCGACCTCTGGCTGACGGACCGCACCGGCCCCGGTTTCCTCATTGAAGCAACAGTCGCCCTACCCTCGGGCGCCCGCTATCGCACGCGTCTGCTGGTGTGGATTGAGGGCTACGGTGTGGATGTGCCCATGCCTTATGTCTTGGAGCGTCGGCCTGGCGTGTGGCTGTCACCCGACGCGGATCAATAGGCCATGCGCGTGCGTGCTGCTTCGGAGAAGCCATCCAGTGTGCGCAGGCGGTCTCGGATTTCTCGCGTCACGCCCCGCGCTTCTGCCTGATTTCGAACGGTCCGGGGAGAGATGAACACGACTAGTTCCGTGCGCGAGGTGGTGTTTGTCGTGGTCCCGAACAGGCCCCCGATCAAGGGCAGCCGTGACAGAAATGGCAAGCCACTGCGCGCCTTAGTGCGATCCTCCGAAAACAATCCGCCGAGAATGATCGTGTCACCAGATTCCGCAATGACAGTACTGGCGATTTTCCGTTGCGAGATTGTCGGTGTGAGGGTCGGCGTTGCCGATGCTGCAACCGTGCTCACTTCCTGGGAGATATCCAGACTGATGGTGCCGCCATAATTGATGCGCGGGGTGACTTCAAAAATCACTCCGGTGTCGCGGAATTCGATAGTGTTCACGATCACATCATCATCCGTCAGTGCATTTTCCTGGGCTTTCACTGCAACGGGAACTTCGTCGCCCACGACCAGGGACGCGGTCTGATTGTCCAGCACCATCAGATTGGGTGAGGACACCACATTGACCTCTGTGACCCCTTCTAACGCATCGAGAACGGAGCGCACCGGAGCCCCGGTGACAAACGAAAAACCGGGAAAAGTAGAAGCCAGCGCACCGCTTTCCGCAGCGCTCAATGTGGCCGTGAACTCTTCTTGAAAGATCGTACCTTCAAGGAAGAATTGAACGCCGTAGCGCAATTCATCCGTAATGGTGACTTCCGCCACGGTGGCCTCCACCAGAACCTGCGCTGGGGCAACATCCAATGCGCGCAGTGCCGCTTCCAGCGTGCGATACTCGGCCGGTGTGGCCATGATCAATAAGGCATTGATGGCTTCGTTGGCGATAATGCGCACCCCCTCCCTGGCCATTGCACGTTGCGCGGTGGGCGAGGAGGCAAGACGTGTGGCCATGGCCAGACGCTCGCCCCGGCTCATGGAGGCACTTGCCTGGTCCGTAGACAGAGTGGCAGGCGTTAATCCCGGGGCAACACCGCCACGGGGCGCGCCGGACCGCCCCGGCACGCCCAAAGGGGGCGCTCCGGTCAAAAACACGTCTTGCAGAACCGGTGCAAGATCGGCGGCCTTGGCATTTTTCATGCGGTACACGAACAGGCGGCGGCCATTGGGTGCGCTACGGTCTAGGCGCTCCACCCAGTCCCGCGCCCGGGTGACCAAGGCCGGCGTAGGGGAAATCACCATCACGGCGTTGAGCCGCTCAATGGGCAGGAAGTCCAGCACACCGGCCGGGTCATCATCCCCTTGACCGAAAATCGCGTCGAGCTCTTCGATCATCTGTGTGGCGCCGACTTCCGCTAATGGAAAAATGCCGACCGAACGGCCCGCGAACCAATCCACGTCAAACGTGTTCACGGTTTCCATCCACAAGGCGAGATCGCGGCTCATCCCTGCCAGGATGATCACGTTGCGTTGCGGGTCTGTTCGCAAGACGCCGGCCTCGCCCGTGAATGGTTCTAGAATCTCTGCCATTTCCTCCGCAGCGATATAGTTCAACGGCACGACGCGAACGGAAAATCCGGGCGGAATGGGCCGCCCGTCCGAGGCCAATGCGGGAACCGGCGCGAAACCCGCCGCCTGGTCGGCGGAAACGACACGGTAGAGATCGCCATCGGTGACAAGCGCCGCGCCGTTCTGCTTCAACACGGCTTCCAAAATACCCAGGGCGGCGCTGACAGGCACTGGCTCGGTGCTTTTGATGTCAGCCTTTCCGGTGACGTCAGGGTCCACGGAATAATTCGCACCCAGCAGCTCGCCCAGAATGATGGCCGCGACTTCGCTCACATCGATATTGTCGAAATTCAGAACAATGGTGCGGTTGTCATCATCGGCAGCAAGGCGCGGCTCGGCGCGTCGGCGAAACCGTCGGTCGCCTGGAACCAGGACCGGATCGAGGTCTGTGCGACGGTCCGTGGCAAGGCTCGTGGCGAGTGCGAGCGATGAGGACGCTGCCGGTGGATCCAAACGGGGTAACCCATCCGTCATTGATCCACCAGAAGCCGCCGGGCCAACAGAAGCCGCCGGGCCAACAGAGGCTGTCTGGGCAACAGATCCAAGGCGGTTTTGCGCCGTATCCGGATCGGATGGCGTGGCACAACCCGTGATCATACCGACGGCGAGCACCATCATCAGCATGCGGGCGGTCTGGTACCCTGGGCGGTGTGTCCCCAGACGTGGTTCGGACGGCACGCTCCTCACTCTGTCTCCGTCCCATGATCAAAGAGTTTGCGGTGCCAATCAGACACTTTGGCCCGCAGTGTACAAAACCCTCTGATTCCAGGGCATTAATTCTTCTTCAGACGTAACGGGATGCGGCGCCCATCGCGTTCAAACGTCACAGAGGCGGGCGATACCTGCTCCAGAGTCCAGCCTTCGATCTTTGCCCCTTGGCGCACACGGATAATCCGACTGGTGCGGGTATCTTGTAACGCGGCGACTCCTGCCCCTTCCCCGCTCATGGTGGCCTTAAGCGTGAACAGACGCGCTGGCGTCGATTCCGGCCGTGGCGCCGTTACGGGTTCCTCAGGCGTGCGTGGTCTGGGGCGGCGTGTTGGGCGAAACAGCGGGCGATCCGCCAAAGCCGCGTAATCGCCAGCCTCGGCGAGCGCAAACTGCGGTGGCGACACCGGCGTGTAGGCCGTGGTCTGCGGCAACACGGCGCGTAGGGGCATTGTCCACCACAGCACTGTGAGCAGGCCCAGCACTGCCACCACGGCAATGAAACCGGCGGTTTGCAACGGGGTGCGGTTCCGGCGCACGCGCGGCATCACGTCATGCCTCCATCGGTCTCGCCGGTCTGAGGCGTGTGAAACGCCGACAGGGTCATCATCACCTGCAGTGTGACGGCTTCATCCGGCTGGGCCGCCCGGCGGAAGGAAGAACGCTGCGCCTGCGGACGGATTTGCAACCGTTCGATCACCACACTCGGCCGGCCGCTCTCTAGGCCATGCAGGACGCTCCGCAAGGCCGCGTGGTCCAGCGTCGCAGTAACGCGCAGACCAAAGCGATCAAACGGCTCTTCCCGCTCCGCAGGCAGAGTTTCAACACTATCCACGCGCCCCGCGGCCTTGGTAATGGTGTCCTTGACATGGTCCTGAAAGGCCGCGACCGCCCCGGTCGCGGTATCGCCAGGCAACAACATGGGTGCCCGGTCGCGTCCGCTCGCTTCGACCGCGGCAAGATCAGCACGCAGCTGCGGCAGACTTGCGGCGGCCCGTTCGAACCGCGTGATTTGCCAGGTGCGTTCGGTCAACGCGGCATCCAACCCATGGGCCAGCGAGACCGCCCCCCAGACCGTCCCGGCACTTGCCGCGCAGAACAGAGCGGTGTGAACCAGCCGGCGCAGTATGACGACGGGTCGGGTCATGGTATTGTCCCTTCCTGAGGCCCAACGCCGGCCATCCGAGCACGGATTTGAAATCGTTCGCCCCCGGCCCCCAAGCGACGGACCGCGCCGGTAAACTGCGGATCGGTGAACAGCGGATGAGCATCAAGCAATGGCAACAGCGCCGCGGCATCCGTCGTTTGTCCCTGAATATCCACCGTACCCGCATCAATGGACAAGTCCGTGAGCCAAGTGCCATCGGGCAGCGTGGCGGATAGAGCATCCACAAGCGCCGTCTTGGGCGGGACCTTGGCCTGACGGCTTGTGATGAACCGGTTCGCGCCACCCAGAGAGTCGATCGTCGTGCGCAGCCGGATGGCTTCTCGAGCCTCCGCCTCGATGGCGGGACTTTCCCGCCCCAGCCACGCATAAGCCGCGGCTTTACCCGCCATGTTCAGGCCAATGAAGACCGCGACCGTCACCAAAACGGCGCGGGCAAAAGGCAGCGCGGTGAGGCGTGCGAGAGGCCAGGCGTGGCGCGGTGGTGGCGGGCACGCGTCCGCCTCTAACCAATTGAGCGGTACCGGACCATCAGGACCTGAGACGGTCACCACATCCGGCACGAGCCCGACCCTTTCCAGGGTTTTGAACGTTTGCTTTAGGGCCGCAATGGGCACGGCGGCGAGTTGCACCGTCATACGATCATCTTGGCCGTCGCGCGTGACAATACGATAGTCAACAGCCGCTGTGCCGGCCGGGAAAGGCGTGAGCCGTGGCACTTGATGGTGCACAATATGCGACAGATGGCGTTCCGCCGCCGCCGGAAATCCCACGGTACGCACCAGCGCTCCAGTGTCCGGGCCTAACACCACCGTGATGTGACACCCCCGTCGCAGCCATGTCCGCATCACCGCTGTGTTCAGCGCGGGCGCGACCGTCTCGACCTGGTCATGATGCACGCGGATTGTGAGCCGCCGGCGATGCGCCCCGATCAGCCGGCGCCACAGAGCCATCAGCACCCAGCGGATATCGGCCCAGGCTTGATCGGCCCAAGCGACGACGATGGTGCGCAGCCACCGGAGCATTTCCGCAACTGTTAGCGGTATTCGGGATCGGGGCATTTCCGGATCAGATATCATGGCCTCAGGATGGGCCATTTGTCCGACCCGTCAAGCGCTGACGGCCCCCAGGTCCGTTACACTGTGGTCAGGAAACACCGTGGGCAGTAGCGCCTCATCCATGCCCAAATGCCGGACCAGGGCTTCAGAAACGACGTCTTTGTAGTTCACGGACATTTCCAGAAAGCGCCCCTTGTAGAGATCCTGTTCCGACAGGCCCGGCCAGGCGCCATAGATCCCGCCGTTCACGGATCCGCCCATGAGCATCCAAGCGGCCGCATGGCCATGATCCGTCCCGAAACTGCCATTCTGCTTTGAGGTCCGGCCGAACTCGGTGCCGATAACGACAATCACGTCCTGCATTCGGGGGCCCAAATCCCGGTAAAAGGTGAGCAGGTCATCCCCGCCCCGGCGAATGGTGCCATGCATGCCTTGGGTGCTTGTGGGGGATCGATTGGGCGGCCGCTGATTGGAGTGACTGTCCCAGCCGCCGCTCCAATTGATCGCCGCGAGCTCAATACCCAGATCTGCTTTGATCCCCTGTGCGATCAGGCGGAGGCCCTTGCCCAGGGAACTGTTGGAGTAATCCAGGCCATCGGCGCTGACTTCATACTCCGCATCAAGACTCTTGAGTTGCTCCAGCACGCCAAGCAGAGACGTACCCTGAGCGAGCACCATATCCTCGATGGGATTTTGCAATGTGCCATCCTTGGCATAGAGCGTTTCCAAACGCGTCATGAGGCGGTTTTCGACGCAGTCATTGCCGTCATCGCACCACAGCCGGTGTTCCAGAGTGAAATCGCCAATGTCGCGAATGCTGGGTACCGTGGCGCCGCCTTGCAGAACCGTAGGCACGTCACTGCCACCCGCCCCCAAGGCGCGGAAGGGTGAATCCCCCGGACTCTGAAAAAGGTATCGATTCAAATAGCCTGAATCCGTCGTTCCGGTCAGGCCTTGCTCCACCCACCGCTGGTTCTCGAAATGGGATCGGGAGGCGCCGTAGAAGTGCGTGGCCGGAAAGATCGCCAAGTCATTGTTCTCCCAGATTTCCATCAATGAGATGAAATTGGGATGCATACCGATGAACCCGTTCAAGTTAAACGCCGAGTTGGGGTCGGAATCCGATGGTCTTTCAATGGCCACTTGGGGGCGCAGCCTGCGATAGTTGGAATCGCCATAGGGCGGGAATAGATACAGCCCGTCGGCACCGCCCCGCATGAAGATCTTGATCAGAGTTTTTCCCGGCACGCCAATGGTCTGGGCGTTGGCGCGGCGCAGGCGGACCGCGTCAGGAAACCCGGAGGCAAGACCCAGCCCCAGGCCAAGACCGCCGCAGGCAAGGCGCAACGCATTGCGTCTGGTGATCATCATGAGACTCTCTCCGCTTACTGAGGACGGTCACTTACTGGAACTGGTAGGACGGTGACATGGCGATGAGGTGAATGCCCCGCCGAATGGCGTTGCGTTCCCCATTGGTGATGTCGAAACGGCCGTCCCGGCCATAGAGTTCGTCCACCACGGCGTCATATTCGACACGGGAGAAGCGGTCGCCCATGGATAAGGCCATCAGGGTTGCGGCGATCGCCTCCGGAGTTTCCAGCCCCATCTCGGTGACGATCCGCTCGCCGGCGCTGGGCGCGCGCAACACATACTGGAACCGCTCCAGCATGGCCGTGCTCGACACCCATTCGGTGCTGTCCTCCTTAAAGCCCGTCGGCACCGGATAGCGGAACCACCCCTGCCCCGCTGCGGCAAGGCCATTGGTGATCCGGTCGAGTTCACGGCGCAACACGTCGTCTTTCTTGTCTTTTTTGTCCGCATTTGGCTCGAAGCCAAAGTTCCGAATGAGGCTGACCATAAAGTCCGTGGGCGTCTTGACCTTGGAGCGGTAGTTATTCGGGTCGGTGCGGAACTCAGACGACATAAGAATGGCCCGCACCACTGTGGCGATGTGGCCGCCGCTTTCCAGAAAATCGGCAGCGCAGCTCTCTACCAAGGTCGCTGGTGGCGTGTCACTGACGAAATACTCCACCAGTTTGGTGCAGATATGCGTCGCGGTGAGCGGATGCGTGGCTAGGATGTCCAGCAGTTCCTCCCCCTCCGTCATGCCTTCGCGGATGGGGAATTCGCCTTCTTCCGGATCGAACGTGCCAGACCCCTGGATGGTGGTGTCCAGGAACGGAATGGTTTTGAAGCCACCGTCGTGATCTTCGCCATAGAACAGGAACAATCGTTCATCATGGCGTTGTTTCTTCTTCTTTTTCTTGTCGCGTTGTTTCTGCGATTTGGTGGTCAGGTCTTCATTCCAGCCGGTGAACACCCGGGCCACGGAGATGACATCATCATCCGTATAGCCTGCATTCACCCCCACGGTGTGCAGCTCCAACAGTTCCCGGCCGTAGTTCTCGTTGATGGCCCCGACCGCGCTGGTGTTGTTGTTAAGGTAGTTCATCATCACCGTGCTCTTGGCACTGATTTCCAGCAAATCGCGGAAATAGCCCAGGGCATTTTCCTGAAACGCCCGCATTTCCATGAGCTCGCCATAGAAATCGTCATTCGAGGTCGCGGTGGTGTTGAAGTGATTGTCCCAGAACAGCGCCATGGTTTCGCGTAAATGGTTCTCTGAGAACAACAGATAGGAAAGGCGCTCGCGCATCAGTTGGCGGATTTTCTCACTCTCGTTGTCACGCCACTTGCTAAAGAACTTTTGGGGCTGAGCACGCCGAATGAAATCCTCGTCCGTGTGCACCTTTTTCTCGACCTTGCGCGCGCCTTTGAGCTGATCATCAAGATAGCGCTCGTAACCCATCTCGGTTGCCTCGGCGAGCATCTCTGGGGTCACGCCGAGCGAGGTACGGCTCAGCAATTGGTAGATGTCCCGCGGCACCGTGCCGGCGCGCAAAGACAGGGATTGTAGGGCCGTTTCATTGCCGGTGTTGCGCGCCTCTACAGTGACGGTGACGTCGGAGCCTTGCGGCACATCCTCGTCAAAGAGCCGCAACGCCCATTGACCCGTCAGAGGACCGACGGCCAGCGGAACATCTGTGAGGTCCGGAATAGGCCCCACGCCGACAATCTGAACGGTGGCGGTGATGGAGAGAATGCCAGCGGGATCCTCCGCCGTTCCCATCACGGTGAAGCCCTTTTCATCGACGATGTTGCCGTTCTGGTGTGACGTGAAGGTAATCGTGGTTGTTTGGGCGTTCACACCGAACACCGCCGTCAAAGACACATTGGAACTTGGTACGGTGAGCATGGTCGTGGACGCGAAGGGGTTGCTCAGCGTACCAATGTCGCCTTCCCACCGTAGAAAGGACTGCCCGGCCATGCCAGAGGCGGCCGTGACCGTGATCATCTGGCCCGGGTCATAGGTTCCCGACCCGGACCCTTGCGTGACCGAAACGGTTACGCCGCCGATGACTTGAGCTGTGGCCGGTGACGACATTGGTCCGGACAGACCCAAGACCACCACGGCCGCCGTGAGAACGCCAAAGGCCCGCAGGCCGCTCAAACGGGATAAAACCCGACAATACACCGTACGCAGAAACACGACCGCGCTCCACATCCTTCATTGATCCGAGTCATCCCGAGGCAGACGGTACTGGCGCGTCTTATGCCAAGCAAGGCGCTTACTGGGATTTAAATGCTCGTGAAACGGGCGATCTTGTATCCGGCGTGGAGAGCGCTCGGTGCTTTCAACACCTTAGTGGGACGCCGTCGCAGTGTGACCGCTGTCGCATTCTGTAGGGGGATTACAGAGCCGTAAGGTCCGTATCCAGAACAGATACCGGGAAGACCTCAAACAAGTGCTCAACAGAGAGGGTCGCGGTGCTGGTCAGTGTGGTGCCAGTGAGCACATCTCGTAAGGGACGATGGGCCAGGCCTTCCGGCACGGTTACAGCAGTCCCGTCCCAGCCCGTGAGCGCGAGGCTTTCTCCCCGGCAGTCGGCCATGCGGGTGGGCACGGTGACGACCAGAGTGCGCGAGGCATGAGTGCGGGTGAAGGCGATGAGGTTCGGTGCCCGCTCCCCCGAACTGGTGAGTGCGGTGTATCCGCCTTGGAGATAAAGCTCTGGCGCCGCGCGGCGATGGGTCAACAACGCCGTGATGATGTGCTGTTTCATGGCACCAGAGCGCCAGTCCCCGCCATCAGGCAACGGCTGCCTGCGTTGCGCGAAATCGACCGGGCGGCGGTTATCAGGATCCACGAGGGAAAAGTCCCACCGCTCCGTTCCCTGATAAATGTCTGGAACGCCAGGGCATGTAAGCTTGAGAACAGTCTGAGCCAAGCTTTTGGCCGCCGCCGCCGGAGCAAGACGGTTGACCAGGTCTTGCAGATTGTTGAAAACGGCCCCGCCAAGGTCTGGGTCTAGAACTGTGCGGACGACGCGCTCCATGGCGCTTTCATAAGCAGCATCTGGATCATGCCAACTGGTATGGCGCTTGGCCTCGCGCGCGGTTTTTTGCATTGCGGCGACCACACGCTCGCGCAAGGTCGTCCAATCCGGGGTGGCTTCGACAGGCCAAACACCGATGAGCGTTTGTAGCAGGATATAAAGATCCGTATCGCTTGGTGCGGGGCGTCCCTGCACCATCATGCGCAGTGGCGCCAACTGTTCGGCCAATGCGGTGACGGTGTCCGCCCACAGGGTTGGGACCTCACTCAGCGTGCTGATGCGAGTACGGACATCCTCTCCTCGCTTGTGGTCGTGGGTGGCCGTGGCCAGCATAGCGCGTGGCCAGGCGTGCGCGCGGGCGGCCATGCGAGCATGAAATGTCTCATTCGTCATGCCGAAATGATCCGGTTCGCCCCCGACCTCGTTGAGGGACAGAAGGCGGGGATAGCGGTAGAATGCTGTGTCCTCAAGCGCCTTGGCCATGAGCGCGCCGGTAACTTGTTGAAAGTCCTGGAGCGCTGCGCGGGCCAGTCCTGGATCAAGGGGTGTTTGGCCCGCGGGGCGCAGAGCGCTCATGATGACCCGCATCACCAGCGTTAAAGCAGTGCGTTGCCAGGGCAGCAGCGTGGCCTCGGCCTGGGCAGCTGCCGCGCGCCAATGTGCCACATCCCAGTCTGTGCCGCCCCGGTCATCCGCATAGGTGCGATAGACGCTCAGCGCGCATGCCAACCGCTCCAAGGCCCGCGCGATGAGTGGCGCCGGTAGATCACTGGCGCCAGGATCACTGGCCAAGGCGCGCGCAAATGCGCGGGTCACGCGGGCAATATCCCCGGCGAGTTGATCGCGCACCACCATCTGTTTGGCTTCCGCCACTAACGCGTCCAGGGGGGCGCGCGCGCCGAACCGGGCGGCTGTTCCCGTCAAGCTGTGTTCGGCGTCATCGTTCACCAGCAGTGCGTTCACCGCATACAGAAAATCGTAACCGGTGGTGCCATCAGTCGCCCAAGTGTCTTGCAGCGGTTCATCCGCCGCCAGAATTTTCTCCACGTAAACCGGGAATGGGTCACTGTGACCACGGGCCTGGCTGGCTGCATCGCGCAAACGGGCGAGATAGCCCCCCGGGTCGCGCAACCCATCCACATGATCAAGGCGCAAGCCGTCGATGACACCCTGCCCGATCAGGGTCAGGAGCATGTCATGGGTGAAGGTAAAGACGGCCGGGTCTTCCATGCGCAAGGCGACGAGGCCATTGATATCAAAAAAGCGCCGGTAGCTGGTCGTCATGGCCGCGCTGCGCCAATGGGCCAGCTGGTAGACTTGCTGCCCCAAAAGGGCGCGGAGAGCGGCGGGATCCGCGTTGAGCCGGGCGAGTGTCGCGTCGAGTGTGGCGCGATGAGCCGTCGTCTGAACAATTTGGGCAAGTGCGGCGCGTGCGGTCGCCAATCCTTCATGGTTGCCGGCGTGGAGAGGATCTGTAACCGTGGACAAATCCAGGGGGGATAGCAGCGCCGCTTGGCTGGCCGGAGACAAGGGCGTGCGATGATTGAAATAGGTCAGATCAAGCCGCCCCCGCGCCGGGTCCAGGGCCACGGCGATCTCCTTGCGGTCCAGCACCGAATCCAGCCAGTCACCGAGAATGGGCAGGCGCACTTTCCGCGGCGGCGTCAGATCGGCTGTGTCAAGATCGAACAAGCGCGCGTGAGGCGAGGCCGCGCCCAACGCAAGCATGTCATCCCAATACGGATTTTCCCATGATGCCGCCATATGATTAGGCACGAAGTCCACGAGCAATCCCATCCCCCGGCCATGCAGGGCGGTGGTAAGGGCGCGTAAGCCCGCCTCGCCGCCTAAGACGGGGTTGACCGTCAGGGGGTCGGTCACGTCATAATTATGGGTGGACCCGTCGCACGCGGCGAAGATGGGCGATGCGTAAATGTGACTGACGCCAAGGGCGTCAAGATAGGGCACAATGGCTTCGGCATCAGCAAAGGTGAAGCCGGCATGGAATTGCAGCCGATAGGTGGCACGCACCAGGCGCGTCGTCGGGAGTGCATCCGCCATGAGCGTGGCCTTTCCGTGTCAGGATTTACGCCGCCAGCGTTTGCGCCGGTCCTCGTTCAACGCGTGGGTGAGCGCGATGACCCGCGTTTGCGACTCCATCTCTTCCAGAGGCAGCGGGACTTTGCGCTGCCAGTTTGGATGCTCATCCACCGTACCAGGAATATTGGGTTGCTCCCGGACGCCCAGCAGGTCTTCGATCTGCACGCTGAACAGAGCACAGGGCGTGCGTGCGAGGAAGCGATGAATGGCCTCGGCCGGAGCGGCCTCGCCGGCGGCGCTGAGCCCTTCGCCAGCCAATGTGGCGAGCAGAGCCGCTTTGTCAGCCTCCCGTTCCTGCCGGGTCGCGGCCTCGTCGGTCGGATTGGTGAAATGGCCAAGGTGCGCGCGCCAGTCAATGTCCGTCCCCGCCCAGAAACCCTCCAGCGGGGCAAGATCATGAGTGGCCACACAGACGAGCGCATCACGGCCATAGTTGCGGGAGGCGCGGAACTGCGCGCCGTCTTTCTCGAAATAAAGGACACGATAAGACAACAGTCCGCGCGCACTGAGCGTGTCACGCACGCCGTCGGGCACATTGCCCAGATCTTCGCCTATCACAACACAGCCCGAACGATGGCTCTCTGCCGCCACGATGGCCAGCAACTCCTCATGGGGATAGCGTGTGTAGAGACCGTTCTCAGTGTCAATGCCATCGGGGACGCAAAAGACTCGCCACAGGCCCAGGACATGATCAATGCGCAGAGCATCTGCCCGGCGCATACTGGCGCGCAGCATGCGGATGAAGGGAGCGTAGCCTGCGTCCCGCAAACTCTCAGGATGATAAGGCGGTAAGGACCAGTTCTGACCGGCGGCATTGAACGGATCGGGTGGCGCCCCCATGGCCACGCCGGGCAGCAGCACATCTTGATCCGCCCAGGCATCCGCCCCGTCAGGCGCCGTGCCCAGAGCAAGATCGAGATAGAGACCGAGCGCCATGCCCCGAGCCCGCCCTCTGGCCCGCGCTTGCGACAGCTGCGTCTCCGCCAACCATTGTTCGTATTCGAAATACTCGACCTCGACCGCGTGCTCTTGCGCAAAGGCGGCGACGTCTGGCGTATCGGGCCGACGATAGATTTCCGGCCAATGCCGCCAGTCGGTGCCATACCCTTCCGCATCGCAGTGCAAGGTCAAGAGGTTGAACGTCGCAAAGTGGCGCAGCGCCGGCCCTTCCGCATCCTGAAAAGCCCGGAAGCCGACGCCACGGGACCAGGCGCCATTGGACCCGGTCAGATATTTCTCCCGGAACGTCTCATAAAGATAAGCCAGGCACTCGCGCTTGAGGCTGCGCAAGGTTACATAATCGACGACATCCGCGTCACGAGCGGCGGTCACCGCCTCGCGCACTTCTGGCTCGGCGAGGCGTGCCTGAGCCGCCTCGCAGATGGAGAATTCCGGCACGGCCTCCACATCGAGATAGAGTGGATCAAGAAACTGCCGGCTGGACGCCGCATAGGGGCTGATGCGGTTGGGCTCGGCGGGAAAATCCGCATGCAGGGGATTGATGCCGACGAAATCGGCACCCAGGCGCGCGGCCACTTCCACCAGATGCGCCAGATCGGTGAAGTCCCCCACGCCCCAATTGCGGCCGGAGCGCAGTGCATAGAGTTGGGTGGTCAGCCCCCAGACCTTCTTACCCCGCTGCAAGGCTTTGGGCCAGGCACAGCGGCGGGGGGCGACGATCACGGCGGCTTGCGTCTCCGGCGCGCCTAAGGGTCCAACCCGCGCGAGCAGTCGGTGCACACCGACACCGAGCAGGAGCGGCAAATCAAGCGCCACGCGCACCAGCGCATCCGCACCCTCTCCCTTGCGCGCGATTTCGCGGGCGTCACGCAAGGAGAATTCGCCCGTTTGCTCTACACCGTCCTCTTCCGTCAGAGTCCAGCGAAGGGGCTGGGCCCGGTCGGCCTCGGCCACGACAAAGCCGATCCGCACCACCCGGTTGCCGTGATTGAGAAAGGTGACAGGCTCCAGTCCGGGCCGCCACAACCGTGCGGCGGCCACACCGGCCGAGGTAATCATCTCCGCGTCCGTTGCCGCCGGCAGGCCGAGAGCGGCCAGCATGGCGATGATGGATGCATCCGGTGCCCGATGCGGACGCTCCCAGGCATCCGTATAGGCGGGGTCCACACCGGCCACTTCACACAGCAAAGACAGGAGATCAGGTGTCGCGTCAGTCATGCGTACTCGGATGGGGTTGTAAGAACCAGGCGGTGAACCAGGCGGGCGCCATGACCGTCTCATGCTTGGGCTCGGTCAGCGGATGGTCCGGATGCGTCGTGAACAGGCAGGGAGCGGTCGGCGCGGCGCCGGAAATTGGACCCGGGCACGCCTGTAGATTCGTCATGAGGGTGAGCACTTGGCTCTCGTCGAGGCTCCAGCTCAGACGCAGGCCCGCCGGTGCCGTATGGGCCCATGCAAGCGCGGGCGTGATGAGATGGGCCATCTGGGGCGTGATGCAGCGATGGCGGATGCGCAGCAACCGGCGCACCAGATCAAGGCGCCGGGCGTGGGCGGGCTCCCCGCGGTGAGACCACGTCAGCGTGGAGCGGGTGAAGGTGTCCACGGCGTTGGGATCGGGAATGCGGGCGCGAGCCGCTTCATCGCTGAACTGCGGAAAGGCGGCAAACTCCTGGCGGCGGCCTTCCCGGACCGCGTCGGCCAGCCCGCCATCGAAATCACAGAAGAAGAGGAATGGTTCGCGTGCCCCCCATTCCTCGCCCATGAATAGCATAGGCGGGTGGGGGCTGAGCAACAAAATGGCCAGCGCGGCTTCGATGGCTTCCGGCGGCGCCAACTCGTCGAGGCGTTCGCCCATGGCGCGATTGCCAATTTGATCATGGTTTTGCAGGAAACCGATAAAGGCCGCCGGTGGTAGATGGCCGGACGGTTCCCCCCGCTTGTGGCCCGAGAACGTCGAGCGCTCTCCTTGATAGGCAAAGCCCTGCGCCAGACACCGGCCCAGCAGCGCGGCCGGGCGCGCGGCATAGTCCGTATAGTATCCATCGGTTTCACCGGTGAGGCAGACATGGAAAGCGTGATGGATGTCATCATTCCATTGGGCGGTATAGTGGCGCGGGTGTCCCTGCCCGTCCCGGCCCAGATAGCGCGCCGCATTGTCTCCGTTTTCAAGAACCAGATGAATTTGGCGGTCCTGGCCGGGCCGGGCGGCGACGGCATCGCTCATCTCGTGGAGAATGGGAACCGGGCTCTCGTCGTGAATGGCATGGACCGCATCCAGGCGCAGGCCATCAAAGCGAAATTCTTCCAGCCAGTAGAGCGCATTTTGAATGAAAAAGTCGCGCACCGGGCGGCGGCTGAAATCAATGGCCGCGCCCCAAGGGGTGTTCCGTGTGGGATCGAAGAAAGCCGGCACCAGGCCGTGCAACACATTCCCATCGGGACCAAAATGGTTGTACACCACATCAAGCAGCACCATGAGCCCATGGGCATGAGCCGTGTCCACGAGCCGCTTCAACTCATCAGGTCGGCCATAGGGGGCGTGGGGTGCAAAAGGCAGCACTCCGTCATAGCCCCAGCCGCGGGTGCCGGAAAAGGCCGCGACCGGCATCAGCTCAATGGCGGTAATGCCCAGTTCCGCCAGCTCCGGCAGGCGGTCAATCACGCCCGCATAGGTCCCTTGCGGTGAGAAGGTGCCCACATGCAGTTCATAGATCACCGCCTCGTGCCAAGGGCGCCCGCGCCAACCATCTTCGCGCCAGCGATAGGTGCCAGGGTTGATCACTTCACTGAGGGCTTTGACGCCTTCGGGCTGGAACCGGGCGGCAGGATCGGGCACAGGCGGTGCACCGTTCACGGAAAACCCGTAGCGGGTGCCGGCCTCCACGCCTTTTAAAATGGTCCCGAACCAGCCCTCTTCGCCGGCACGCAAGGCAAAATGCTGCGGCTCCCCTGCCCTGTCGAGCACAACGTCAACCCGCTCGGCCGACGGTGCCCACAGCCGGAAGCACACGGCGTCGCCCTGCCACAAGGCGCCCCAAGGGCCGTGGCCAGACGCCCGCCGTGGACCGGAGACCTCGGTCATCGTTCGGCTCCATCCGGGGCTTCGAAAACAAGCAATTGCATGGACCGTTCGCCCACGGCAATCGCCTGATGACAAGGGTGCAGCGCCCCATTGGAAAAGGCGTGTGCATCATCGCGGGTGGTGTCCAGAATACCGCGCCAGGCCCCAGGCTGGTCGAGTGCTGGCAGCACCATGGGCACAGTTTCCGCACTCGCATTCATCAGCATAATGAATGTATCATCAATCTCCTGCTCGCCATGGGCGGTCAAGTGCGTCAGGCCCGCCTCGCCACTCAGCAGGATCGCGATGGCGTGGGCATGGGGGTTCTCCCAGTCCTGAGGTTCCATTTCGCCCCCATCCGGGCGCAGCCACACCACATCTTTCACATCCGTGCCAGGGATGATCTTGCCTTTAAAGAAACGATGTCGATGAAACACGATGTGCTCGCGCCGCAGGGCAATCAGCTTGCGGACATAGCCGATGAGATCACGATTAAGGCGCATGCGCTTCCAGTCAATCCAGCTGGTGGGATTGTCCTGGCAATAGGCATTGTTGTTGCCGTTCTGGGTGCGCCGCATTTCGTCACCGGCGGTGAGCATGGGGCTGCCTTGCGAAAGCAACAGAGTAGCGAGGAAGTTCCGGACCGAACGGTCGCGCGCCTTCATCACGTCCGGGTCCGGGGTCGGACCCTCGTGGCCGTGGTTCCAACTATTGTTGTTGTTTGTGCCGTCGCGATTATCTTCCAGATTGGCGTCATTGTGTTTCTCGTTGTAACTGACGAGATCCCACAAGGTGAAGCCGTCATGGCAGGTGACAAAGTTCACGCTGGCCCAGGGGCGCCGGCCGCGATGGCGATAGATGTCGGAGGACCCGGCAAGGCGTGATACGAGATCCCCCAGCATACCATCATCGCCGCGCCAGTAGCGCCGGACCGTATCCCGGTACTGATCGTTCCATTCCAGCCAGCCTGGTGGGAAATTCCCCACCTGGTACCCGCCCAACCCCGTATCCCAGGGCTCGGCGATGAGCTTCAGGCGGTTCAAGACCGGGTCCTGGGCAATGGCGGTCAAAAAGCCCGCATTCGGATCATAACCGGTCGTCTCACGCGCCAATGTTGGCGTCAGGTCGAACCGGAAACCATCCACATGCATCTCTTGCGTCCAATAGCGCAAGGAATCCATCACCATGCGCAGGACCATGGGATGGTTCAAGTTCAGGGAATTGCCGGTGCCGGTGTAGTCCATATAGTGGCGCGGCTTATCCTCGAGCAAGTGATAATAGCTGTGATTGTCGATGCCGCGGAACGACAGCGTGGGGCCCAGCTCATTGCCTTCGGCGGTGTGGTTATAGACCACGTCCAGCAGCACCTCGATGTCCACATCGTGCATGGCCTGCACAAAGGTCTTGACCTCGTCGATGCCGCTGCCGTCCACATATTCCGGGTCCGGCGCAAAGAATCCAAGCGTGTTGTAGCCCCAGTAATTTTTCAGGCCATTATCAATCAGATGGCGGTCATGCAGGAAGGTGTGCACCGGCAACAGCTCAACGGCGGTAACGCCCAGGTCCTTGATATAGCGCACCACCGACGGGGTGGTGAGACCGGCAAAAGTGCCGCGCTTATCCCGGGGCACATCTGGGTGCGTCATGGTAAAGCCGCGCACATGCATCTCGTAGATGATCGATTCATGCATGGAGCGTTGAGGCGGATGCACGCCCCAACGAAAAGACGATGCGTCCACCACCTGACACTTGGGAAGATAGGCGGCGCTGTCGCGAGGATCAAAGGACAGGTCCTTGTCCCGATCACCCACACGATAGCCGAACAGCGCATCATGCCAGCGCAAACGGCCGCGCATGGAGCGGGCATAAGGGTCCAGAAGCAGCTTGTTCGGGTTGAAGCGGTGACCGGCCTCGGGCGCATAAGGCCCATAGACGCGGTAGCCATACAGCTGGCCCGGTTTTACATCGGGCAGATAGGCGTGCCAGACCTCATGGGTGTATTCGGGAAGGGGAATCCGCTCGGTCTCGCGTTCGCCGCTGGCGTTGAAAAGGCACAGCTCCACCTTTTCCGCGTGGGCGCTGAAAAGAGCAAAATTGGTGCCCTGCCCGTCCCATGTGGCGCCCAGAGGATAGGGATCCCCCGGGTAGACCCTGACCCGCGACGCCATCAAAACCCCTCTTGCGTGACTGCGCGTTTCCGCGTGCCTCATCCAAGCGCAAGGTCGGGCGCGCGCCGGCAAAAGTCAACGCGAGTCCGCCTGCGCCCCGACACAGCGGGCGCTCTTATCTGATCCCTAAGGAGAAGACACTAACCAACCATTTCCAATTGAGCGTCATGCTAGCGCTCGGCATTAACCAGCATAGCGCCTACGGGCGAAGCCAGGGCGGATGGTAGCGGGTCATATCTTTATAAAGCGCCAGATAGCGCCCGGCGGAGCGTTGCCAGGAGAAATCCTCGCGCATGGCGCCATCCTGGGCGGCGCGCCACATCAGCGGGTCATCATACAGTGTGAAACAGCGGTCAATGGCACTCATCACACCGCGAAAACTCAGATCAGGCGCAATAAAGCCGGTCGCGGTGCCAAGACCCAGTGCGGTTGGGGTGGCGTCCACGACGGTCTCGGCCAGACCGCCCACACGGGTCACCACCGGCAGCGTGCCATAGCGCATGGCGTACATCTGAGTGAGGCCGCAGGGCTCGAAGCGGGATGGGGCGAGCAGCGCATCGGAGCCGGCAATGATTCGGTGCGCATGGGGCTCGCCATAGCCCACCAGCAGGCCAAAGGAGCCCGGCAAGGTCTTGGCGAGTTGGGTCAGGCCCTGCTCAATGCCCCGATCCCCTTGCCCGTGCACGAGCACCTGGCCGCCCTTTTCCACAATGCGCGGAATGAGATCCACCAGCACGTCGGCCATTTTCTGATGTGTCAGCCGGCTGACGAAACTGAAGATCGGCCGGTTGTCATCGGGGAAGAGGCCGAAATGCGCGCGCACGGCGCTTTTGCAGCGGCGCTTGCCGGTCAAATCCGTGGCGTCGAAGGGCGCGGCCGTATCCGGGTCATTGGCCGGGTTCCAGACATCGGTGTCGATGCCATTACGGATGCCAATGAGTTCGAACACCCGTTCACGCAACAGGCCATCAAGGCCGAACCCGAAATCCGGTGCCAGAATCTCCCGCGCATAGGTCTCGCTGACCGTGACCACCCGGTCAGCGAATTGCAGGCCCGCCTTCAGATAGGAGAGATTGCCGTAGTATTCGGCTTCGCTCGGCGTGAAGAGGTGACGCGGCAACTCCAACTGGTCGAGCACCTCGGGCGGAAACAGGCCCTGAAACGCCATATTGTGAATCGTGAACAGCACCGGAGGACGGCGCCCGGGCTCCAAGGCCAGCATGGGGGCGGCAAGACCCGCCTGCCAATCATTCAAATGCACCACATCCGGTTGCCAGCGCCGCCCGACGCGGCCCATGGCGATCTGCGCGCCCACATGGGACAGAACCCCAAAACGCAAGCCATTGTCCGGCCAGTCCCGGCCCTGGGCATCGGCGTAAAGCCGCCCCTCCCGGTCGAACAGGGACGGCAGATCCACAAGCCAGACCGGAATATCGCTATCGGGCATGTGAGCGGTCCAGAGTGCGGCCACCTGCCCGCCCGGCACCGTGACCAGATCCTCAATGTCCGCTTGATCGCGCACTTGCGCCAGCGCCCCTGGATAGGCCGGCATCAGGATGCGCATGTCGCAGCCTTGGGCGCGCAGAGCCTTGGCCAGACCCCACGAGAAATCCGCCAGGCCGCCCGTCTTGGCGAGCGGAAACGCTTCCGACGTTACGAGAAGGACCTTCACCTGTGTTCCCTGCCCCACATGCCTTGAGCCAGCCTCGTGCCTTCAATGCTTCGCCGATAGTGCCCAATCCGCGCGCGCCGTACCAGCATTAGCTGGCCGAGCGTCACAACCCTTTTCATGCCTCCCGGCGCTCTTACACCTAAGGGCTTAGTCGGGTGGCGGTCAGT
Source organism: uncultured Alphaproteobacteria bacterium (assembly GCA_964625525.1). Classification (GTDB taxonomy): domain Bacteria; phylum Pseudomonadota; class Alphaproteobacteria; order JAJFIK01; family JAJFIK01; genus CAZVEE01. The sequence continues at coordinate 73,000 of CAZVEE010000006.1, forward strand.
CCGGATCCCTGCCCATGTCGCTGCTTGACCCTGCGCCCCGGCGCGCCCCAGAGTCCCGTTCCAAGCCGAAGAGCGCGTGCTGCGCCGGCCCGCCGCCGAGGGGGATACAATCGACCATGGACCAGACCAGCATCGCCGCCCTGCCGCCCGCCCAGGAAGATCCCCAACGCGCCGGCGTGACGGGCGCGCTTGCCAGCATCGTGCGCGGAACGCATGGCGATCCCTTCTCCGTTCTCGGCCCTCACGCCTGCGAGGGCGGCCTGATCATCCGCGTGTTTCGGCCGGATGCGGAACACGCCGCCGTCATCGACGCGGTTACCCACGAACCCTGGGGCCGGTTGCGCCGCATCGGCCAGGATGGCCTGTTCACAGGCTTTTTCCCTACTCACGAGCGCGGGTCCTATCGACTGCGATTCGAGGCGGGGAGTCAGCGCTGGAGTGCAGAAGACCCCTACCGCTTCGGGCCGCAATTGGGCGATCAAGATGTCTACTACATCGCAGAAGGCAGCCATTTGCGGCTCTATGAGATTTTGGGGGCCCATCTGACCGAGAGCGAGGGCGTTGAAGGGACGCGCTTTGCCGTTTGGGCGCCGAGTGCCACCCGCGCCAGCGTGACCGGCGACTTCAATCGCTGGGACGGGCGTTGCCACCCCATGCGCAACAGGCCCGAATGCGGGGTATGGGAATTGTTCGTGCCCGGTGTGATGCCTGGTGCGCTTTACAAATTCGAACTGCTGGGACCGGACGGCGCCCGTTTACCGCTGAAGGCTGATCCCTTTGCCCTTGCGGGCGAGCATCCGCCCCGCACCGCCTCCATCGTCCAAGGCGAGCCCGATTGGGTCTTTCAGGATCAGACCTGGATGGCGGACCGGGAGCGCCGGGCAGCGCGGGATGCGCCGATTTCCATTTACGAAGTGCATTTGGGGTCCTGGATGCGCATCCCAGAGGAAGGCGACCGGTTCCTGACATATCATGAGTTGGGGGATCGGCTTATTCCCTATGCCAAGGAACTGGGCTTCACGCATTTGGAACTGCTGCCCATTTGCGAGCACCCGTTTGATGGGTCCTGGGGCTATCAACCGCTCGGCCTGTTCGCACCCACGAGCCGGTTCGGGCCGCCGTCTGAATTCGCCCGCTTCATCGCACGATGCCACAAGGCCAATCTGGGCGTGCTGCTTGATTGGGTGCCGGCGCACTTCCCCAGCGACAGCCACGGCTTAGCCTATTTCGACGGCACGCATCTTTTCGAACACGCCGATCCGCGCCAGGGTTTTCACCAGGACTGGAACACGCTCATCTATAATTTTGGGCGCCGGGAGGTGGCGAACTTCCTCATCGCCAGTGCCCTGTTCTGGCTGGAGCGCTATCACATTGACGGGCTGCGCGTGGATGCGGTCGCCTCCATGCTGTATCTCGACTATAGCCGCGACGATGGGGGCTGGGTGCCCAACCGGTTCGGGGGCAATGAGAATCTGGAAGCGGTAGAGTTCATCAAGCGCTTCAATAGTATTCTGTATGGAGAGCACCCGGGCATGATGACGGTGGCCGAGGAGTCCACGGCCTGGCCCGGCGTGTCACGGCCGGTGCATGGCGGC
>CAZVEE010000007.1:0-68946 GCA_964625525.1 uncultured Alphaproteobacteria bacterium
AGCTTGGAAGGCTAGGGTAATAGCCATTATACGACGCCCGCCGCGAGACCTGAGCCTGCGACGAAGCACGATATGTCGGTATTGCCGGCTCAGCGTCAAGGGGAGCCCCCATTCCCCCTTCATCCGGAACCTGTTAGGGTGGCTTTAGATCCTTGGGCCGAGTGGGGAGTTGGGCGTGATACGGACATCCTGGCGCTTTGTGGGCACGGCACTGCTGGTGCTCGCCTGTTTCATCACCCCGCACAAAACCGCGGCGGCGCAGCCGATCAATGTTCTCGCCGAGGCAAGCACACCGGCCCCGGATGCGGAACGGCCGAAAATCGCGCTGGTGCTGTCGGGCGGTGGCGCCCTCGGCTTTGCTCATGTGGGTGTGATCAAGGTCCTGGAAGAACAGGGAATTCGGCCAGACTTCGTGGTCGGCAGCTCCATGGGGGCCGTGGTTGGCGGCCTCTATGCGTCGGGCTATTCGGCCAGCCAGCTTGAACGCCTCGTCACCGATATCGACTGGGAAAGCATCTTCAATGACGGTACCCCCCGTCGCGACACCATCTATCGGCGCAAGCGTGACGATGACGGCTTTCTGGTCGATGCGCGAATCGGAATTCGTGACGGCGAAGCGCGGGTACCGTCCGGCCTGATCCAGGGCCAACAGCTCACCTTGCAACTGCGCGAACTGCTGGAGCCGGTGACCAAGGTCGCCCATTTCGACGACCTGCCGATTCCCTTCCGCGCCGTGGCCACCGACATCGTCACAGGCGAAGCTGTGGTTCTGGACAGCGGCAATCTGGCCTCTGCCCTGCGCGCGTCGATGTCCGTACCGGCTGCGTTTCCGCCAGTCGAGATTGACGGTCGGCTGCTGGTCGATGGGGGGTTGGCGAATAATCTGCCGATTGATGTGGCGCGTGACATGGGCGCGGATGTCGTCATTGCGGTCCAACTCCTGGTCACGCCGCCTCAACGCCCGGACATCCAAACCGTCTTTGACGTCCTGAGCCAGAGTGTCTCGCTTCTCATCATTCAGAATGAGGAAGCCCAGCTCCGGACCCTTCGCGATACCGATGTGCTGATCCAACCGGATCTCGGCCCGTTTAGCTCCTCAAGCTTCTTTGCCGCTGAACAGCTGGTGGGTCCAGGTGAAGCCGCCGCCCGCGCCGTGGTTGATCAGTTGAACGGCATGCCCTCGGGCATGGAGCCGCTGCGTCTGGCCACGGCACAGCCCGTCATCTCGTTCGTGGAGATCGACAACCAATCACCGCTGTCCACCGATGTCCTGCGGCGGCGTCTCGATATCCCGCTCGGCGAGCCATTGGATCCCGATGATCTGAACCGGCAGATCTCGCGCCTCTACGGCCTCGATATCTTCGATCTGGTGGACTACCAGATCGTCAATCGTGATGGGCAGACCGGCCTGCGCATCCTGGCGCTTGAACGCGGCACCGGCCTCACGTCTTTGCGCTTCGGACTCAATCTGGAAAACGATTTCACTGGTCAGACGGCTTACAATCTCGGCGCAGAACTGACAGTTTTCGGCGTGAACAGTTTGGGTGCGGAATGGCGCAACAAAATCATTCTTGGGGATACACTCGCCGCCGAGACGGAATTCTACCAACCCCTGAGTACGGCCCAGACCTGGTTCGTCGATGCGGGCATGTCCTACAATGCTTTCGATGTGCCCGTGTTTGATACTAAGGGCGAGCGGACCGCGGAGTATCGGGTGCAGGTCGGGGAGGCGCAGGTCGGTTTCGGCTATCAATTCGACGTGTGGGGCGCCATCGGCGTTGGCTATCGAGCGGGCTTCGGTAATGCGAGAGTCGAAACGGGTGACCCGAGCCTGCCCGAACAAGACGTTGAGATCAGCCAGTTTTTTGGCGGATTTGATATCGACCGGCTGGACAATCTCTCCTTTCCCCGGCAAGGCTTCCGGGTCTCGTCTGAGTACAGTGTCTCCCGCGAGGGAATCGGTGCGGACACGGATTACGGCGTCCTGAAAATGGATGGGATCGGCACCCAGAGTTGGGATCGCAACACCGTCTTCGCGGGCGCCAATGTGCAATATATTGCCGAGGGGGTTGCCCCCATTCAGGAAACCGCTCGTCTTGGCGGCTTCCTCAATCTCTCCGGGTTTGCGCAAGGCGAGGTTTCTGGTCCCAACGCGCTTGTGGGACGGCTGGGCTATTATCGTCAGCTTACCGAGAAAGGGGCATCCTCCATCGACCTCCCCATCTACGCGGGCGCCACTTTCGAAGCAGGTCAAGCCTTTGACACACGCGAAGAGTTTCGGGAGTTGGATTTAACCTATGGGGGCAGCGTCTTTGTCGGTGTGGACACCTTCCTGGGACCGCTTTACTTGGCCTATGGCCATGCCGAAGGCGGCAACCAGGCGGGCTATCTGTTCCTGGGCCAGACCTTCTAGGACACGCTTAAGGGCTTATCGCTTCACGGCGCTGACCACATAGCGGTTGAGGCTGAAGAACCAATCGCCCCGCTGCGCCACGTCCAGCATCTGGGCGTGCCAGCGCTGCGCGTCAGCCTCGCCCACGTCTGGATGGGCGCCTGCGAACATCGCAATCAGATCCAGCATCACGGCGGAATAGCTGTGCGGCGTGTAGGACGGGTTGAACAACGGCACGAGATCGAACCGCGTCACCTCAAACCCCATGGCCCGCAATTTGGGTCCCAGCAGCGGCGGCAAATTCGGATGCGGACAATGGGCTTCCCAGGCCTTCAGAACCCGGGCCGTCAGGGCCGGGTCATCCGCATGCCACACAACGCTGTCCCAAGCCGTGTCCAGAATCGACAAGCGCCCGCCCGGCCGCAGGATCCGCCATATCTGCGCCATCGCCGCATCCGTCTCGGCCACATATTCATACACCTGCGTAGACACGGCCACATCGGCCACCGCATCCGGCACCGGTAATGCCAGCGCATCGCCCACCAACAGGTCCACCTGCGCCAGCCCCGCGCACCGCTCCTGCGCCACCGCCAGCATCGCCGGCGCCGGATCGCACCCAATCACCCGGCCGTCGGCGCCCACGGTTGCCGCCAGATCATAGGCCAGCAAACCGGTCCCACAGCCCACATCGACCACGGTCTCACCTTGCCTGAGCCCTAGGATCTCCAGCACTTTGAGCCGCTGGCCCGTCACGTCGGGCGTGCGGTACATGGCATCAATGCGTTCGGCCGCATCGGCATCGAAGGTGACGTTGGCCATGGATGGCTCCCTACTGGCCCAGGGCTTCACGGATTTTCGCCAGGCCGAAATGATAGGCCTGATCCAGGGTGATCTTGGGGGGCATGATCAATTCATCCGGGTTGACCGCAACACTCACCACGGTGGGCCGGGAACTGGCAAAGGCGATGCGCAGGGCCTCAGCCAGATCGTCGGGGTCCTCGACACGGACACCGACGCCCCCGCAGGCCTGCGCGAACTGGGCAAAGTCCGGATTAAGCAGATCAATGGAATGCTCCGGCAACCCCTTGCCTTCCTGTTCCAGTGCAATGAAGCCGAGCTTTGCATTATCCAGCACCACACAGGTGATCGCCAGGTCATACTTCACCGCCGTGACGAAATCCGCCATCAGCATGGCAAAGCCCCCATCGCCGGCAATGGCGATCACCTGCCGGTCCGGAAAAGCCAATTGCGCTCCGATGGCGCCAGGCAAGGCAAAGGCCATGGTGCCAAGCGAGGACGACAGCGTGAAGCGCCGGTTTTCGGTGATGATCAGATGCCGCGCGGTCCAGGCGTTGGACGTGCCCGTGTCACACAGAAAGATCGCATCATCCGCCGCCGCCTTGTGGACTTCCGCCAATAAACGTTGGGGGCGGATGGGTTTGGCATCGGAGGTTTCCTCCTGAGCCCAGCTGGCGCGCTGTTTGGCTTTGGCGTCCGCCAGTTTCTCGGCAAAGAGCGTGCCGGTCTTTTCCGTCAGCAACGGGTCCAGCGCCAGCAAGGTCGGCCGCGCATGACCATGAAGGGGCGCATCAACGCCCGTGCGCTTGCCCATATTCTGCGCCACCGCCTCGATCTGGACGATCTTGGCCCCTTTGGGATAGAAATCCCTATAAGGATAGTCCGTCCCGATCATAAGCAACAGATCGCAGTCTTCCATCGCCTCTGATGCGGGCGCGCCGCCGAGCAGGCCAAGCCCACCGATGCAGAGTGCTTGATCCTCATCGATCCAATCCTTCGCGCGCAGAGTGCGCGCGATCGGCGCTTTAAGCTTTTGCGACAATGCCAGCACTTCGGCGCGCGCACCGGCCGCGCCGATCCCGGCCAGGATCGCCACCTTATCAGCCCCATTGATCAGCTCGGCAGCACCGCGCAGCGACGGCTCGCAAGGCTGCGTCTCGCCAAGTTCAGACCCGATGGTGAAATCTTCGCGGTCAGCCCGCACCCGGCGCCCGGCCACATTGGTCGGCAGATTAATATGCGCCACACCCGACTGGGACAGCGCCGCCTTGCACGCTTCCAGCATCACGCCCGGCAGCTGATCCTCCGTCATCACCGTTTTGGAATAGACGGCGACATCCGAAAACAGCCGCTCCAGATCCACTTCCTGGTGATAGCCGGTGCCGATGTAATCAGTGGCCACCTGCCCGGTGATGGCAATGACCGGCGCCCGGTCCATCTTGGCGTCGTAAAGACCGTTGAGCAGATGGATCGCTCCGCCCCCGGCCGTCCCCATACAACAGGCCAGCCGTCCGGTCAGTTTGGCCTGCGCCGCGGCGGCAAACGCCCCCGCCTCTTCATGACGCACCAGGATGAAGTCCATGTCATCGCGCTGGCGCAGCCCGTAAGTGAGATCGTTTATGGCATCACCGGGCACACCAAACACGTGGCGCACGCCATGACGGCTGAGGATGTCCAGAAGCAAATCAGCGACGCGCATGACAGTTCCTTGCGGCTTGGAGGAAGGCTCTCTAAGCGTATGGTACCGGCCACGCTTGCAAAGTCCACTCATCCCGAAGGGCCCTGGGCGCACCGGTCAGAAAGAGGCTGGATCGTAGTTTTTGGCTTTGGTCTCCGCGCGCACCACCACGTCGCGGGGCAGCCGGGCGCTGGTGATCGCGTAAGTGGCGCGGATGATTTCCGCCAGGGTCCGGCGATCTGTGTCCGTCTCCACCACCTGATCAAGCCCCATGACGCGGCGCGACAGCGCCGATTCCATGGGCGTCGCCGCCGCGTGACGGGCAATCGCCATCCAGGCCAACCCCAATTCCGCGTCCGGCGGGGTGCCCACGCCCTCCAGGTAGAGCTGCGCCAGCTTGAACTGCGCCAGGATCACCCCCTGCTTGGCCGCCAGGCGATACCATTCCAGCGCATGGGTTGGATCGGCCTCCACGGTCCCCGGCACGCCGGTCAGGAACAAGTCGCCCAGATCCACCTGAGCCAGCGCATGGCGCTGGGACGCGGCCTCATAAAGCCAGGCCAGCGCCTGGCGGTAGTCCTGTTCGACGCCCCGGCCGAGCCGATACAGCGTCGCCAGGCTGACCTGTGCCTCCGCATAGCCCTGTTCCGCGGCGGAGCGATAAAACACGGCCGCGCGTGCCGGATCGCGGCCCGGCAGGCCCTCGCCATTCAGATACATATTGCCCACAAGCCACTGGGCGGCCGCGTCGCCCCCTTGCGCCTCCCGGGTCCAATTTTGCAACGCCGCGCGATGGTCGCCGCGCGCATAGGCCTCGACGGCCGTTTCGAAGTCGGCGGCTGCCGGCTGGGCCAAAACACTCAGCGCACCAATCATGAGGGCACAAAGCCGTCTCCGCATGGTTTCGTCCTTTCCTGCGCTCACTGCCCGTTCACCCCGCCGCCGTCAGATTGGCCAGGGCCGCCTTCAGTTTCGTGGTGCGCGCCTGGGCATCCGCTTTGCGGTCGCGCTGCTCCTCGACGACCTCCTCGGGCGCGCGCGACAGGAAGGACTCGTTGCCGAGCTTGGCGTCGATCTTGTCGATCTCCTTGGCCAGCTTCGCCACCTCGCCTTCCAACCGCTTCACTTCCTGGCCGATATCGATGATGTCGGCGAGCGCCAGCACAAAGGTCGCCTCGTCCAGCACCACCTGCACCGACCCGGCCGGGATCTCCTCGGCCGTGCGCGTCCAGTCCAGACGGGCCATGCGCTTGATGACCTCTTCATGGGTCTGGAGACGCTCCAAGGTCACTGGGTTCGCGCCGGTGACCAGCAGCGGCACTTTGGCCGCCGGCGGCACGTTCATTTCAGAGCGCACGGAGCGGATATCGCTCACCAGGCGCACGACCCAACGCATCTCCTCATCCGCGTCCGGCGTCTGAAGATCCACCGGCAGATCGGGCCAGGGCGCCGCGATTAACATGGTCTGGCGCGCATGCCCGTGCTCGGCCAGCCGGTCCCACAACTCTTCGGTAATGAAAGGCATGAAGGGATGCAGCATGGCCAAGATCTCATCAAGCACCCAGGCGGCAGCCGCCCGCGTCTCGGCCTTCTCCGGGCCGTCGGATCCATTCAGCAAGGGCTTGATGAGTTCCAGATACCAATCGCAGAAGCTATGCCAGACAAAGTGATACAGCGCGCCGGCGGCCTCGTTGAAGCGATAGGCTTCAATGGCCTCAGTCACCGTCAGCGCCGTGCGGGAGGCTTCGCCGATGATCCAACGGTTCACGGTCTGGCGCGCGGTACGCGGATCAAAGTCGATCTCGCGCACGCATTCGTTCATCTGGCAGAAGCGAGCCGCATTCCACAGCTTGGTGCCGAAATTCCGATAGCCTTCAATGCGCCCCTTGGCGAGTTTGATATCGCGCCCCTGGGCGGCCATGGCCGCGAGCGTGAAGCGCAGTGCATCGGCGCCGAACTCATCCACCAGCTCCAGGGGATCAATCACGTTCCCCTTGGATTTGGACATTTTCTGGCCCTTCTCGTCGCGGACGAGCGCATGGATATAGACCGTGTGGAACGGTTCTTCTTTCATGAAATGCAGGCCCATCATCATCATTCGGGCAACCCAGAAAAAGATGATGTCGAAACCTGTGACCAGCACATCGGTCTTGTAGTAGCGCTTCAGCGCCGCCGTCTCCTCGGGCCAACCCAATGTCGAAAACGGCCATAAAGCAGAGGAAAACCACGTGTCGAGCACGTCTTCATCCTGGGTCAGCGTAGTCGCTTTGCCGTAATGGGCATCGGCCTGCGCTTGGGCATCGGCCTGTGCTTCGGCGACGAAAACATGACCGTCCGGCCCGTACCACACGGGAATGCGGTGGCCCCACCAAAGTTGGCGGGAAATGCACCAGGGCTGGATGTTCCGCATCCACTCGAAATAGGTCTTCTCCCAATTGCGCGGCACAAACGCCGTGCGCCCCTCCTCAACCGCTTTAATGGCCGGCTCGGCCAGGACGGCGGCATTCACATACCATTGGTCGGTCAAGAACGGCTCGATCACCACATCAGAGCGGTCCCCATAAGGAACCGTATGCGGATGATCTTCCACTTGTTCCAGCAGCTCAAGCGCCTCCATGGCTTCGACGACCTTCTTGCGCGCGTCATAGCGGTCGAGCCCTTGGAAGGCTTCGGGCACCGCATCGTTCAGGCGTGCTTCGGTGTCGAAGATATTGATGACGTCCAGATCGTGGCGCCGGCCCACTTCGAAATCGTTGAAATCATGCGCTGGCGTGATCTTCACCGCGCCCGAACCCTGCTCGGGATCGGGATATTCATCGGCCACAATAGGAATGCGCCGCCCGGTTAAGGGCAGCTCTACGAAAGCGCCGACCATGTCCTTGTAGCGCTCATCATCCGGATGCACCGCGACGGCCGTATCGCCCAGCATGGTCTCGGGCCGGGTCGTGGCGACAGTGATGAACGTATCCGGACGATCCGCCAGCGGATAGCGGAAATGCCACAGGTTCCCCTTGACCTCTTTCTGCACGACTTCCAGGTCGGAGATCGCGGTCTGGAATTTCGGATCCCAATTGACAAGTCGCTTATCGCGATAGATCAACCCGTCCCTGTGAAGCTGCACAAACACTTTGGCGACGGCCTTGGACAGGCCCTCATCCATCGTGAAGCGCTCACGCCCCCAATCACAGGACGCGCCGAGCCGGCGCAGCTGCTGCGCGATCTGGCCGCCGGACTCATCCTTCCACTGCCAGACCCGGTTCAGGAACGCCTCACGCCCCATGGTGCGCCGGTCGGTGCGGTTCTCCGCCTGCAGCTGGCGCTCCACCACCATCTGCGTGGCAATGCCCGCATGGTCCATACCCGGCTGCCACAACACGTCCCGCCCGCGCATGCGCTCAAAGCGCACCAGAATGTCCTGAAGCGTATTGTTGAGCGCGTGGCCCATATGCAGCGTGCCGGTCACATTGGGCGGCGGAATGACGATGCAATAAGCATCCTCGCCGGGCTGCTGGCCGGCGGCGAACAGGCCACCCTCCTCCCATTGGCGGTACAGGCGCGGTTCGGCCTCATTGGGCTGAAATGTCTTGTCAAGCATGGGACTGTGTCATCAACGAAAACTGGAGGGAGCGGACGTGTCATCACGCTAGCCTGCTTCCCCGCCCGCGGCCAAGCCCTGAGAGGCCTGCGGCTCAAACGAGCGCTTAAAAACGAAAGCGCCGGCTTCCGCAGTGTCTGCGAAAGCCGGCGCTGATCTCCGAGAGCCTGACGCTGAGGATCAGCGGCGACGGCCCTGGCGCGCCGAAATCCGGCGGACCTCACGCTCGACCACTTCCTCGACAATGTCGGGCAGGTTGTCGTCGAGCCATTCCTTCAGCATCGGACGCATCATGTCTTGCACAACGGCTTCCAGGCTGCGGCCGTCGCCGCTGTCGCTGATGGTGACATCGCGGGAGAGCGAGCCCAACGCCGCCGTGGCAGCGGTCAGAGCCTGCTCGCCGACGATCCCGTGCTCGTCGTCCTGCTCCACCGGCATCAGATCGGATCCGGTGGTGGCCGGCTCTTCGTCCTGGAAGCTTGGGGTCTGGCTCACCGGGCTCGGCGTCGGAGCCGGAGCGCTGGGCGCGGAGGACTCAAAGCCAAAGGAGGAAGCCGGCGAAGAGGGCGCGGCCGGGCTGTTGGAGCCTCCAAAAGACGGCGCCGGGCTGCTCGGGGCCGGGGCGCTGGGCGCGGCGCTGGCGAAAGAAGACGCAGGTGCACTCGGGGCGCTCGGCGCACCGAAGGACGGAGCCGGGTTGCCGAATGTGGGCGCCGGGGTCGGCTCGGGCTGCGCGGGGGCCGCGATAGGCTCCGGCTCGGCGGCCACAGGCTCCGGCCGCAGCGGTTGCGGCGCCGGCTGCTCGTAGATGGACTCAGCAGCCGGACGCGGCGCGGGCTGTTCCTCGGGCACGACCTGAGCGAGTTCATGCACTTCGGCGCTGCCATTGGTGTGCGGCTGCGGCTGCGGCTCCGGCGCATGCGGGGCTTCCGGCATGGCGGAAGGCGCCGGCGATGCCCCATTGGGTGCCGCGGTAGCGCCTTCTTCGTTGTCTTCGGAGATAATCCGGCGAATCGACGCCAGGATCTCCTCCATGGTCGGTTCCTGTTGAGAGCTGTCTTGATCGGTCATGGGAATCCCTGAAAGTAAAGTCTCAGACCTGTGTTCGCAGCGCCGTCGGCAAGCGGCGCTTCCCCTTCCGCGCCCCGGATACAGATCTCCCGCGAACGGATGATCGTCTCCGGGCGTCATGGCCGCCGCACCGTGTCTCAGGTCACCCGCCTCAAGATCTCTCGTGAGGCGATGGGATCCCCCTGACCGCTTGAGCGCGCAAGCCATACGCGGCAATTCCGGCTTCGGCGTTTCCGCCACTGGGCCCGGCTGGTGACATCGCCGATATCACTTTGCCAACCCCCGTCCTGTGCATGCCACTGCCCAGGGTCCACCTGTTCTGCGCCGCAGGCGAAAGGATCAAGCCCAACCGGCGCTTCGTTCCTATCGCCCCCTATGTTCGACACAAAATGGGACGGCGTCTCAACCACTCTTTTGCCCGAGGCGGGCACTTTCGGCCAGGAAAACCCGCCTTCAAAATGGGTAACCCGCCTGCCAAGGCCCTGAAATCACGCTGAACTCGCCCTCCTGTCGTAGGCGCGAGTCGCAGATTCCCTCGTCCAACAGACTGGCTTCATCACGGCATGACCCGTGATGTCACCAGAATGAGACAATAGCGTGACTAGCCGTGTTTGACTGCCACTGCCCTTGTGACGGTGATCACGTCTAGCGGGATCCCAACCCTATCCAGCGACCCTTGACATCATCATAATGCTCTTCGGGGTCGTAATACTGGGTCGGCAGGCTGAGGTCTTCGGCGGTCAAATCGCCAGTCGCCGAAAGCAATTGGAACGCTGCGACATATTCGTCCCGTTCCGCGCGCACCAATGTCACACGCGAATCCAGCAGTTCCTGTTCCGCATCAAGCACGTCGAGTGTTGTACGCGAGCCCACTTGCGCTTCCTGCTGAACCCCTTCGAACGCGATTTCGTTCGCGCGAACCTGCTCGCGGCTGGACTCGATCGTCGCGCTGGCGGAGCGCAGGCCCTCCCAAGCAATCGCCACGGACTCGATCACCTGCCGTTCTGCTTCGGCGATCTGCAGCCGATCTTCGCTGTTCAGCTGCTTAGCCTGGCGGACCTGAGAGTAGACCGCACCGGCTTGATAGAGCGGCACATTCACCGTGGCCACGAAAGACGTGGTCTGAGAGTCCCGGTCGCCGGTGAAAATGTCCGCGCCGCCTTCACTCGTCGTGTCAGACTCCGAATAGCGGCCCTGCACGTTTACGGTCGGCAACAGGGCACCTGACGCCACGCCAACGCCCTGGCGCGACGCCTCTTCGGCCCGGCGCGCCGCCTTAAGCTGCGGGTTTCGGCTCAGGGCGTTCTCGCGCGCCTCGCTCTCCGCCTGCGGCAGCGACGGCAGCGGCGGCGGCGCCTGCAAATTGCCCGGCACCGTCCCGATCACGCGCTCAAAGGCCGAGCGGCTGGCGATCAACTGCGCCTCGGACGCAATCAGGTTCGACTGGGCACCGGAAAGGCGCGCTTCTGCCTGGGCCACGTCCGTGCGGGTGATCTCGCCCACCCGGAACCGGTCGCGAGAGGCTTCGAGTTGGCGGGTCAGCACCTGGACGTTGTTCTGGCTCAGCCGCAGCACCGCTTCGTCGCGCAACACGTCCATATAGGCGGTGACGGCTGACAACAGCACATCCTGCTCGGTCGCGCGCAGCTGGGCCCGGCCGGCGCGCACATTGGCTTTGGCTTGGCGCACTTCCCGCAGCGTCCGCAGCCCCCGGAACACGGTCTGGGTCGCGGTGATGGATAGGTCTGTCGTTTTGGCGGTCTCGTCCGTGGGCGTCTCGAACGTGCCACCCGGCGAGCCCGGCGTAATCAAAAAGCTGTCGGTGAAGTCACCGTCATTGTTGAAGTCCACGCCGGTGGTGACTTCGTTCAGCGTCGTGTCGGCGGTGGGCGATTGCGACACCGTCCGATTACCGGTCGTATCGGCCCAGGTGTAGCTGGCGCTGGCGGTCACGGTGGGGCGCCAGCCGGAATTAGCCTGCGCCACGGTTTCGTCGGTCGCGCGCAGCCGCGCCCGCTCCGCCAGTAAGGTCGGGTTCGAGTTATAGGCGGCGATCAGCGCATCCTGCAGGCTGGTGACCGACCCGGTCGGGGCTTCTTGCGCGATCGCGGGACTTGCGCTCATCAGCGCGGCGGCAGACACCGCCAAGCCGGCACCCGGCAGCACCAGTGCCGCCGCTAGGGTGAGGACCGGAGCCGCCGTCAGGCGACGCGAAAACCAAGGTGCAAAGGGCATCGTGCTCACATTCCCGTTCCAGGTTGCGGCCTGCTCCGCCATAGGAACCAGCCTGGACCCGCGTCCCCGCCGCGGGCCGAAAGTCCGCCGAAAATCAAAGGGCGCGCCAGCAAGCCCGGTCCCCACAACCGCGATCCTGCCAACGGCCACCGCCCGTGCATATCCTAACGCGTGTTTGTTGATTTTTTACACGCCGCTCGATCCTTTTACCCTCGTTTCGGGATACCGGGTCCGGCAAGGGTTGTACAGTCTCACGCGATAGACAACAGGGGTTAAAAGACGAATTCCTTGGCGCGTTTGAACCCCGGCAAAATATCGGGCGTCGCGTCGAAGACGATGCGCTCACTGACCGCCTCACCCACACGCACATAGACATAGGCCCGGCCCAGGCGCTCCGCCTCGTCCGTGACAATCACGCCGAGCCGGCCGCCTTCCGCCAATTGCTCAAACCACGCCTTCGGTACGAATTCGACGCCACCATTGACCAGAATAACGTCATACGGGCCTTGTTGCGGGAACCCGGCATGCAGGTCACCAGGCACCACAGCGGCATTGTGAATTTTCAAATCCTGAAGGGTCTGGTTGGCCAGATCGGCGAGGGCTTCATCGCTCTCCAGCCCCACCACCGCGTCACACATGGACGCCAAGACGGCCGTCGAATAGCCCGTGGCACACGCAATATCGAGCGCCAAATCCCCCTGGCGCACGTCGAGCGCCTGCACGAGCTTTGAGAAGCTGCGCGGGTCGAGCAGCGTCCGCCCTTCTGCGACCGGCACCGGCTCGCCCATATAAGCCAGTGTGCGCTTGCCTTTGGGCACGAACGCCTCGCGGGGCAGTGTGCCCATGGCGTACTGGATCCGGAGATCCGTGACGTCATTGGTGCGCACCTGGCCTTCAACCATGGCCGCGCGGGCCTCGGCGAAATTAATCATGGCAGGCTCCCGACTCCCCTCGTCTCTTCGCCGCGCGCACGGCTCCTCCACCGCGCCGCAGCATTCGCTGTATAGTCGCGTGCCCGCGAATTGACAAACCTTCAACGGCTCCGCGTGGCGATTTTATTGTGGAGCGCGCGACGCTCTGCTATGTGACTGGACTTTCCCGGCGGTGCTCATGCCGATCCGTCCTCGCCCGAGGACGCGTGACGGGACAGACTAACGCCCCCAGAGGCGCCCGGCGACGTGGCGGAGTGGCTACGCAGCGGATTGCAAATCCGTGTACACCGGTTCGATTCCGGTCGTCGCCTCCAAGTCTTCTGCTGCTCTTTTGCTGCTGAACACCCTGAAGGGCTGGCGCGCACGGCGCGCCGCTGCGGGGGGCTTATCCGGAAAGCTGATCCCTGGCGCGCGCAGTGGGATAAGGCGTCCGCAGCGGGAAAGGGTGCCCGCGGCGGTGGAGGGCGTTTGGAGCGGCGTGGGGATGATCGCGCCATAGGGCTCAGGAGCGACACAGCGCCAGCGCGTTAACCTCTGCTTAAGCTTTCGAGCGCACTCTCCTGCTTGTCTTCCCTTGAAGACACCCCACCATTTACCCAACACCTTAGGGCCGCGTTTCGCGGCCCTTTTTTTATGGACTTGCCCCTGCAGGCTTCATGCCGCTCGTCCGCGCCCTAGGACGGTCTAAAATCCCCCAAGAAGGGGTTGGCATCGCCCGAACACCTCTGCTATAGACCCATCCCTAACATGGCCTTGACGCATTGATGTCTGGGCCTCTGGTCCCCGGTAGCTCAGTTGGTAGAGCAAGCGGCTGTTAACCGCTCGGTCGCTGGTTCGAGTCCGGCCCGGGGAGCCACCTTTCCCGCATAGTATTCTGGTCCGGGTATTCTGGTCCCGCGTATTCCGGTTCCGCACAGGCTTGCGACGTCTGATCTGGCCGATCCATGGATCGGCGCGGTGGTGCGTCCCTTACCCGCGCCGCACCAGCAGCATGTCAAGCAGCCCGGCTAGAGCACCCAATGCCAGCCCCAGGATCAGCCGCAAGTCGCTGAGGAACAGCTGCGGCACCACGGGAAAGGCAATGGTCTTTTCCAACGCTGCCATCTTGTATTCGTGACGATCAGCGAAAATGGGATTGGAGATCACCTCCCACAGGTCCCGCCGGCTGCGATAGCGCATCAGCGCAGCGGTATCCCAGGTCTCCGCCCCCTCAATGCCCACCAGATCCAGGCTGTCGGACACCACTGGTCCCACAAAGACCGGATGGCACGCCCGGCGCAACAGGCCCGCATACATGTATTCCATGTAGTGCCCCAACAGATCTTGCGCCGTGGCGTCAGGCCCGGTGGCCGGCAGCACCGCCGGTTCATCAGCAAAATCAAGCAGATTGACCATCACAAAAGACCCGCCGTCATCCCCGCCCAAAAAGTCCTGCAGCCGGCTGATCATGAGCGGATCGGCACCGTTCGCCTCTGCTTCGGTGATGATGGCGTCCACCTCGGCGCGCGTGAACGGGCTTGAGAGCGGCGTGTACCAAAGCCAAAACGCCCCATAGAGCACCAGGAGCGGACCCCAGATCCAAAGTCGGGTTGACGCCATTGCTGTCTCTCCCTGCGATTTCAAGCGTGCCATGTCTCATTACCGGACATATGACAATGGTTCTGTCGTAAGATAGCAAGGCAAGAAACACCCACTGACTGGAGGGAGGCGCCCATGCTTCGGAGAATTCTCATCAGCTTGGCGCTGGTGATCCTGGCGGCAGGAGCCGCGTTTTGGATCTATCGCGTCGACATTCTGCTGTATGTCATATCCATCACAGGGCGGATGGAGGTGGCCGAGACGAGACCGGTGGAGTGGCTGGAAGGCCCGGCCCGGCCCACGCAGCCGGCGGCGCAGCGCCCGCCAAACATCGTATTCATCCTGGCCGATGATCTGGGCATCAATGATATTTCGACCTTTGGTGGCGGGCTGGCCGGTGGGACAGTGCCAACGCCGAATATTGATCGCCTCGCCGCCTCAGGCGCGGTGTTTACACAGGCCTATTCCGGCACGGGCACGTGCGCGCCGTCGCGCGCCATGCTGATGACCGGGCGCTACCCCACTCGCACGGGCTTTGAATTCACGCCCACCCCAGACGGCATGAGCCGCGCCCTTGCCATGGTCGCTCGTGACATCCGGGAGCCAGACGACCCGCTTCCGCCCGTATCAGTCAATCCGAATGCTGAAGACCCCCCCGTGTCTTTTGCGGATCAGGGGTTGCCAGGCGAGGAAGTCACGGTGGCGGAAGTTCTTGGCGAAGCCGGCTACCACACGGTTCACATCGGCAAATGGCATTTGGGGCGAGCCGAACCGTTCCGGGCCGTCTCGCAAGGCTTTGATGAAAGCCTTCTCATGGCAAGCGGCCTGTATCTGCCCGAAGACGACCCGAACGTTGTTAACGCCAAGCTGCCGTTCGACCCGATCGACGCCTTTTTGTGGGCAAGCATGCAATTCGCGGCCGATTATGACCGCGTCGGTGATGGGTATGCGGAAGATCTGTTCGAGCCCGGAGGCTATATCACCGACTACTGGACGGACGAGGCTCTGCGGGTCATCGAAACGAACCGGCACCGTCCCTTCTTCCTCTACCTTGCCCATTGGGGCCCGCACACGCCGCTGCAGGCAACGCGGGAAGATTACGAGGCCGTCGGCGCCATTGAACCTCAGCGTGCCCGTGTCTATGCCGCCATGGTGCGGGCCGTGGATCGCAGTGTTGGGCGCGTTTTGGACAAGCTGGAAGCAGAAGGCTTGTCGGATAACACCATCGTGGTGTTTTCGTCGGACAATGGCGGTGCGGGCTATGTGGGCTTGCCTGACATCAACGCTCCCTATCGCGGCTGGAAGATCACCTTGTTCGAGGGTGGTATCCGTGTGCCGATGTTTGTGCGCTGGCCTGCGCGCATCGCGCCGGGGACCCGCGTGGACACCCCTGTCGCCCATATCGATGTTATGCCCACTTTGGCGGCGGCGGGTGGCGCGCCCCTGCCCGACGGTGTGACCATTGACGGGCGGAACATGCTGCCGGCCGCAACCGGTCAGGGCACCATCGAGCGGCCCAATGACGCCTTGTTCTGGTCAAGCGGCTACTATCGCGTCGTGCGAGCGGGCGACTGGAAACTGCAGGTGAATGAGCGCCAAGGTGAGACTTGGCTGTTCGATCTGGCGCAGGACCCGACCGAGCAAGTCAATCTGTCTACGGAGCGGCCCGATAAGCGGGTCGAGCTGCAGGCTCTGCTCGACGCCCATTACGCCGATGCGCGTGCGCCGCTCTATAGCTACACACTCGAAAGTCCGATTCGGATCGACAAGACCAACGCCGATCCGGTCTCGGCCGACGATGACTATGTGCTCTGGCCCAACTGAGCACGTCAAAAACGGGCCTGCTCGGCCAATGGCCGGGCAGGCCCGCCGATGTTACTGCTGGGTCAGCGTCAGGATAAAGCGTCCTTCGCTGCCGATATTGCGCACGATGATCTCCACGGGCTGGTCCGCCTGCGCCCGGAAACTCAGGCGTGACCCCAGGCCATCACCGCCGTCGTCATCGCTCAGGCCAAGGGCCGGGATATCGAGCAGCGTGTCGGACCCCTGAAGGGCCGACGTCTCGATGACATAGGTGCCGTCCGCAGGCGGCGTGAAGGTGAGGCTGTGGCTTGCCTGCGGCACGAACCCGTCCATCAGATAGCGCTGGCCGGCCATGAGCGTGACCGCCGGCGTCTCGCTCAGCACAATGGTCTGGTCGAGGCTCGCACCACTGCGCCGGACCCGCAGGCCGAATTGTCCGGCATCGCCGATATTCTCAACAGCGACCTGCACCGCCTCGTCCGCCGTCAGGATCAGCTCCAGGCGTGACGCGAGCCCGTCTCCGCCATCATCATCCCACAGATTGGTCTGCGGCACGGTCAGCACCGTGTCCACCCCATTTTCCAGATCGAAGGTCTCGATCACATAGATGCCGGTTTCCCCCGCTTGAAGGGTCGCCACGGCGTCTCCGCCTTGCTCCAGCCGCACGCTATAGGCCGTGTCCAGGGCCAGAGCACTCACGCCCGGTCCTTCGCCAGCACCGGCCGGCCGGATCGCGCCCATGGGCGCTTCGCGGACCGTCATTCTGTAATGGCCGCGCCCACCGATATTATCCACGATGAACTCGTAGGTTTCGCCAGCTTGTGTATTGAAGCGCAGGCGTGAGCCCAAGCCCTCGCCGCCATCGTCATCGCGCAAACCCGCCGAAGGCAACGACACGATGGTGTCCACTCCGCTGAGATCAGAGGTCACCAATTCATAACGGCTGGTTTGCGGGGCTTGGAAACGCACCGTGGTGCTCGTTTCCGGCGTCACGCTGGCCACGAGATAGGCGGTGTCCGTCTGCACTTGCAACGGGTCCGTGCCCAACTCCTGGGCATTCACCAGCTCCGCATCCAGGTCCGTTTCCGGCGCGATGCGCAGGCCGAACCGGCCGCTGTCACCAATGTTGCGAACGGTCAAGGCATAGGTTTCGACGGGTTCCGCAATTACCGACAGGCGCGAGGCCAGGAATTCGTCTTCGCTGCCATCGTCATCTTGCAGGCCCAGCTCTGGCAGGGCGATCACGGAGTCCGCGCCGCCCTCCAGCTCGAAAGTTTCGATCACATAGAGGCCGCGCCGGGGCACCCGGAATGTGGCCTGAGTTTCAAGGCCGCGACCCAGCCGCACATCATAATCCGTGTCCACCCGCAGGCGTGAGACGGCATCACCATCCGTATCGAGAATCTCCGCCACATCGCCGCGCCACAGCCGCGCCGCGAAGCGCCCCTCTTCGCCGATATTGAACAGGCGCAGCTCCACCGGCCCGTTCCCTTTGGTCACAAACGACACGCGGGAGCGACGCGACCCGTCCACATCGTCATTCTTGGTGCCCTGCTCAGGCACCACCAACAGCGTGTCGGGGCCCGCAAGCGCGAAAGTCTCGAAGATGTATTCGCCAGCGTCCGGCACGGTGATACCGAAGCTCACGACCTCGGCGGCGTCGATGCTGTCGACCAGCACTGTCTCATCCACCGCGATGGTGCCCAGTTGCGCGGGGCTGATCACCCGCACCTCGCCGTCAATGGGCTCAAGAGCGATCGTGAACGCGCCGCCACCGCCGATATTGCGCAGCACCACCGGCAGGGCCTCATCGGCGCTGAGCGCCAAATCGAGCCGCGACGCGAGGCCGGGGCCACTGTCGTCATCGCTGATGCTCAGGGACGGCACATCGATCACCGTGTCCACATCCGTACCGAGATCGAAAGTACGCAATGTGTACAGTCCGCTTTGATCCACATCGAGGATCAGCGTCGTGTTGGCGCCGCCGTCGAGACGGATGGTGGACGGCGTCCCTGCGCTCAGCTCGGTCCCAGGCGTTTGCGCCTGGGCCCCGCCGGCGAGAATCGCGACAGCCAACGCGGTCCCGGCCGCGACCCGCGCCAGGCTGGACAAGCTGGTGGTCGTGCGGGTGCGATCGCGACGCCCCCGCGGCTGCATGGAAGTGGTTGTCGTCATGATGGGTCCCCTCTCGACCAGTGTGCGTAGCGCACTCCAAATGGGCTCATGCGCGCGCGACTTCACTCCGGCGCAGGGTAAGTACAGCCGCCACGTGAGACAAGCGTGCCCGTGCTCGCAGAGAACACTACCTCAGTCAAAAAGACGGCACCCGCGTTCCAGCGGCACGTCGCCCCGCAGCACTGTGCAGTCCTCGAAGCGCTCTTCGGTCATGACTTTAAGCCAACGCCGCCCGTCCCGTCGCACCCGAATAACCAGGGCCCGCTCGGGCACGACCGCATTGACCGCGCCGGGAGGCACAACGGCGCCCTTCGCGTGGCGTCCCACGTCACGCTGACGGATGGGGCTGAGCGTGCCTGCGTCCCGGCGCATGCGCCAGGAAATGGCATTGGAGGGGACCCCGGCCCGTGTCATGCAAAAGCCCATGGTCCTGAGCCGATCCACGCACGGGTCCTCCGCCGTGCTGACAAGCGTATAGCCCGCCGCCCGCCGTCGGCATTCCATGGTCGTTTCCAGCCAGCAGCGGGTCATGGCCCGCTGCACATCCGCATCGAGACGCACCACCGCATCCGACGGATAGCCCCGCCCCGCTGCACATCCCGCTACAATGAACGCAATACTTGTAAAGAGGAGAGTCAAGCCGCTCGCTCGGCTTGCAATCCGCCCACCGGATACACCTTTCCTGTCCATCCGAATCCCCCTTCGGTTGGTCACTGAGGTCCATTTCGTCCAGATGAGAGCCCCGTCACAGGTTCATCTGACCAAAGGTTATCACCGGCTTACACAACCGTCAAGATATGAGGGAGAAAATCCTCACTCACACTTTTGACGAGCAACTGCCATGTGAACCACAGATGTGATCCGGCCCCTGGGCTCGAGTCGTAGATCTAGGCCAATGATCTAATTGGGAGTTCCGATGTCTCTCTCGTCCGCCCCGCCCGTTCTGCTTTGGTTCCGTCAGGATTTACGCCTCGACGACAACCCGGCTCTGCGTGTCGCAGTCGGCATGAAGGCCCCGCTAATATGTCTTTACATTTTGGACGACGAGACGCCGGGCAACTGGGCCATGGGCGGCGCTTCCCGGTGGTGGCTGCATCACTCCCTGGCCGCGTTCGCGCGCCGTCTGGAGGCAAAGGGCCAAACGCTGATCCTCAGGCGCGGCGCGGCGGATACTGTGATCCAGCAGCTGGCGGCGGAAACCGGCGCCAAAGCCGTTCTGTGGAACCGGCTTTATGACCCGGCATCCGTGAGCCGCGATAAACGTCTGAAAGAACAGCTGCAGAAAGACGGTCTCGACGCGCAGAGTTTCAACGCCCGGCTGCTGCGCGAGCCTTGGGAGATCCGCAACAAATCCGGCGATCCTTTCCGCGTCTTCACGCCATTCTGGCGCGCGGCCCGGGCCGCGGGCCCCATGACTGCGCCTGAAGCCGCCCCCGACACTTTGCCGCCACCGGTCGACGGCATGGCCAGCGACCGCCTTGAGGATTGGGCACTCCTGCCCACAAAGCCTGATTGGGCCGGCGGCCTGCGCGCGTTCTGGACACCGGGCGAGGATGGGGCGCTCTCCCGCTTTGCCCATTTTCGCGAGTGCATTCTCGACGGTTACGAGAGCGACCGTGACCGCCCGGACCGGGACGGCACCTCGCGCCTTTCACCGCACCTGCATTTCGGCGAAATCAGTCCCCGGCGGCTCTGGCAGTCGGTGGAGGGCTGGCGCCACGGCAAAGACGGCCCGCATGCGCAGACGCAGGCCGATAAATTCCTGGCCGAGCTGGGATGGCGCGAATTCTCCCATTCCCTGCTGTTCTATAATCCGGGCTTGCCGGATGAGAGCCTGCGCGAGGACTTCCGCGCGTTTCCCTGGGAAAACAACGAAACTCACTTGAACGCCTGGCAAAGCGGCCAGACCGGCTATCCCATTGTGGATGCGGGCATGCGTCAGCTCTGGGCCACGGGGTGGATGCACAATCGCGTGCGGATGGTGGTGGGCTCGCTCCTGGTCAAACACCTGCTCCAGCCCTGGCAGGCCGGCGAGGCCTGGTTCTGGGATACGCTGGTTGACGCTGATCTCGCCAATAACAGTGCCGGCTGGCAATGGATCGCGGGCTGCGGCGCCGATGCCGCGCCCTATTTCCGGGTCTTCAATCCCATGCTGCAGGGCGAAAAGTTCGACCCGGACGGGGCCTATGTGCGCCACTGGGTCCCCGAACTCGCCAAGCTGCCCGCCAAACACATTCACAAGCCCTGGGAGGCTCCTGCGCTTGTGCTCGCCGAAGCGGGCATCCGTCTCGGCAAGGAGTATCCCGAACCGATTATTGCTCATGGCAAGGGGCGGGAGCGCGCATTGGCCGCATTCCAATCCATTAAGGGAACGGCTGCGTAACTGTTCGGACACCATTTTCCGACAGTGACGGACCCGACCATGACACGACAGACCATCGCCATTATCGGCGCCGGGATTTCCGGCCTCGGTGCCGCCTGGCTCCTGGCCCCGCACCACGACATCACGGTCTATGAAAGCGAGGACCGGATCGGCGGCCATAGCCACACGGTAGATGTGGATTACGATGGCCTCCGGATTGCCGTCGATACGGGGTTCATCGTCTATAATCGGATCAATTACCCCAATCTTTGCGCCTTATTCGAGCATCTCGACGTGCCGACCGAAAACAGCCATATGGGCTTTTCCGTCAGTGCCGACGGCGGCAAGCTCGAATGGGCCGGCAACAGTCTGAACACGATCTTTGCCCAACGGCGCAATCTGGCGAACCCGTCCTTTCTGCGTATGCTCTATGACATTGTCCGCTTCAATGCCCGGGCGCTGGAGGACGTGGAGACCGGTCGCTGCGCCGATCATTCCCTTCAGGAGTACCTTCAGGATCGTGGCTTCGGCGAGTCTTTCCGCCGCCATTACCTGCTGCCCATGGGCGCGGCTATCTGGTCCACCTCACTGGGTGACATGCTGGAGTTTCCGGCCGAAACGCTGATCCGCTTCTTCGCCAATCACCGGCTTTTGTCCTACGACAAACCGATTTGGCGCACGGTGAGTGGGGGCAGCCGGACCTATGTTACGCGCCTGACCGCGGGCTTTCAGGACCGCATTCGCCAAGATTGCGGGGCCGTTGGGGTAGAGCGCACTGCGGACGGGGTTTGGATTACCGACCATCATGGGGAACGCCGCCGCTATGATCAGGTCATCATGGCGTGTCACAGCGATCAGGCCCTCACGCTCTTGCGCGATGCGGATGCACCTGAACGCAGCGTTCTGGGTGACATCAGCTATAGTCCGAACACCGTTTATCTGCACCGGGACACGAGCTTAATGCCGAAGCGCCGGTCAGTTTGGACCAGCTGGAACGTGCTTGATGACCGCTTGCAAACGGGGCGCGGCGTGTCCCTTACCTACTGGATGAACAACCTGCAAAATCTCGATCCGGAGCGTCCGCTGTTCGTCAGTCTCAATCCGGTCGAGCCGCCGCGCGATGAGATGGTGTTCCGCACTTTCACCTACGCCCACCCGCAATTCGACCGCGCCGCCTTAACGGCACAGCGCCGGCTGCCCGAAATCCAGGGCCAGCGAAACACCTGGTTCTGCGGCGCGTGGACGGGCTATGGTTTTCATGAGGATGGTCTGGCTTCTGGCCTCGCCGTTGCGGAACGCGCCGGCGGTGTGATGCGCCCGTGGGCTCAGGCCTCGGACCACACGACAGCAGAGCGCGCGGCCGCCTAGCCGCCCGCGATCAGACACGGCTTCCGAAAGGGACAAACGGGCCATGGGTGAGCCAGCCGCCATCGCGAGCACCGACGCCGTCCGTCTCTATGACGGCGACGTGACGCACGCGCGGCTGGAGCCGTTTCGTCATCAGTTCCGCTACCGGGTGTTCAGCCTGCTGCTGGATATCGACCGCATCGGCGAAGCGGCCCGCGCGAGTTGGCTGTTCGCCCATAACCGCTTCGGCCTCGTGAGTTTCCGGGATGAGGATCACGGGCCACGCGATGGCTCCCCCTTGCGACCATGGGTCGAGCAGCAACTGGCCTCCATCGGCGTGACACTTGATGATGGGCCGGTGCAACTGCTCTGTTTTCCACGGATCTTGGGCTATGTTTTCAATCCGATCTCGGTCTATTATTGTCATGGTCCGGACGGCACCTTGCGGGCCGTCATCTATGAAGTCGCCAACACGTTCGGCGATACGCACGCCTATGTGCTGCCGGCGCAGGCCGGGCCGGATGGGCTGGTTCGCCAGGCCACGGACAAAGTGTTTTACGTATCGCCCTTCATGGCCATGGACGGCCACTACGCCTTTGCCGTCCGGGTTCCAGGAGAGCGCTTGCGGCTCGCCATCCGCTACGCGCGCGACCGCCACACGCCAAACAACACCGAAAGCCGGCCCGAAGCCAAGCCTGAGAACAGGCCCGAACCCGTGAAACTGATGGCCATTCTGGTGGGCGTGCGCCGGGCGTTCACCGACACTGCCCTGGCCGGGCTCCTGCTGCGCCAACCGTTCATGACCCTGAAAGTCACCGCCGGCATCCATTGGGAAGCGGTTAAGCTCTGGTTCAAGGGCGCCACTTACCAGCCGGACTATCCGCCCAATGGCATCGAGATGCGAGACAAGACGCACCATGACCAACACTGACACAATGATCGAAACCATCCCCGTCTGGACTGAACCGGACCGTATTCCGCTTGCGGACGCCGAGCGCATCAATGCTCTGGCCGACGCGCCCTTTCTGTTTCGCATGGTGGCACGCGGGGCCCTGTCGCTGCGGTATGGCCGGATCATCGCGATCCTGCCCAATGGCGAAGCGCTGCGCTATGAGGGGCCGGAACCGGGCGAGACCGGCGTGCTTCAAATTCACGATTATGCGTTGGCGGATCGGTTGGTAAATGGCGGCAGCTTGGGCTTCGCCGAGGCCTATATGGATGAAATCTGGAGCACGCCGGACCTGCCCAAAGTGTTGCATGTCTTTAACAAGAACGCGGACTGGATGATATCGCTGTTCCGCGGCACGGCCTGGATGCGCTGGCTCGGGCGCATTGCCCATTTCTGGAACCGCAACACCCGCCGTCAGGCCAAGCGCAACATCGAAGCGCATTATGATCTGGGTAATGATTTCTACGCCCATTGGCTCGACTCCACCATGACCTATTCCAGCGCCCGCTTCGCCGAACCGGGCCAGGATCTGGCCGCCGCTCAAGCCAACAAATACGACGCGCTCATCCACCGCCTTGATCTCACGCCCGAGCATACGGTTCTGGAGATCGGCTGCGGCTGGGGGGGCTTTGCGGAGCATGCCGCCAAGACCGTCGGCTGCGCGGTCACGGGCATCACCATCAGCCGCGAGCAGTTCGATTTCGCCCGCGAGCGCATTTTCCGCGCCGGCCTCGCCGAAAAAGTCGATATTCAGTATTGTGACTATCGTGACGTGACGGGGCGGTTCGACCGCATCGCCTCGATTGAAATGTTCGAGGCGGTCGGGGAAGCCTATTGGCCGCGCTTTTTCGGCCAAGTGCGCGACCGGCTCGTGGAGGGCGGCCGGGCGGGGCTTCAGCTCATCACCATCCGCGACGACTATTTCGAGGATTACCGGCGCAGCGCCGACTTTATCCAGAAATATGTCTTCCCCGGCGGCATGCTGCCCTCGCCCAGCGTGTTGGCGCGCCAGGTGCGCGAGGCCGGCCTTGCCATCACCGACACCATGACATTCGGCGTTGATTATGCCGACACGCTGAGCCTGTGGCACAAGCGCTTCCTCGACGTCTGGCCGGAGATTCACGCCATGGGCTTCGATGAACGCTTCCGGCGCTTGTGGACCTACTACTTTGCCTATTGCGAAGCCGGTTTCCGGGCCGGATCCATCGACGTGGCGCAAGTCCGACTGGAGCGCATTTGATGACGATGCCCGACCGCCCCGCCGACAGACCCCGTCCCGGCTGGGCGGCCATTCTGGGCTATGGCAGCATCAGCCTGCCCGTCGCCGCCCTCACCTTGCCGGTCTATGCGTACCTGCCCACGGTCTACACGCAGGAGCTGGGCCTGAGCCTGTCAGCCGTGGCACTGGTGTTGCTGGTGACGCGCGTCTTCGATGCGATCTGTGATCCGGTTATCGGCTGGCTGAGTGACCGCACGCGCAGTCCCTTCGGACGGCGGCGCCCCTGGATCGCGCTCGCGGTCCCCTTGACCGCCGTGGCGACCTGGTTCGTCTTCGTGCCGCCGGATGATGCGGATACGACTTATCTCCTCATGTGGGGATTGGTGCTCACCTTTGCCTGGACCGCACTCACCCTGCCCTATAATGCGTGGGGAGCGGAGCTTTCGGGCGATTACAACGAACGCACGGCTGTCTTTTCCTCGGCTCAGATCTTCACCATTCTCGGTACCATGCTGGCGGCGGGCGTGCCCGCGCTGCTTGATGCCATGGGCATCGCGTCGGTGCGCGAGCATGTGGAGGTCCTGGCGGTGATCGTGGTCGTCGCGCTGCCGCTGTGTGCCGTCCTCGCGCTCCTGACGGCCAAGGAACCTGCGCCCCTGAGCACGCGCACCCTGCCCGTATGGGAGGGGCTGACAGCGCCACTGGCCAACCGCGATTTCCTGCGCCTCTTAGGCTCATTTCTGATCAATGCGGCGGCGAACGGCCTGCCGGTGACCTTGTTCATCACCTTTGTGACCCATCGCCTGGCCATGCCGGAGGCCTATGGGCCGCTGCTGTTCATCTATTTCCTGTCAGGCTTGGTGGCGATCCCGCTCTGGGGTTGGCTGGCCACGCGCATCTCCAAGCACCGGGCCTGGGCCTGGGCCATGATCCTGGCATGTGCCGCCTTTATCTGGACGCCGTTCCTGGTGCAGGAGGGCGATTACACCGTGTTCCTGATCATCACCATCGTTTCCGGGCTTGGCGTTGGCGCCGATCTGGCGCTGCCGGCGGCCATTCTCAGTGATGTGGTGGATGAGGACACGGCCGGCACCGGCGAGCAACGCACGGGCTTTTACTTTGCCCTCTGGGGGCTTGGGGGCCAGCTCTCGCTGGGGCTGTCGGCCGCGCTGGCCTTCCTGCCCCTCGATGCGGCGGGGTTCAACGCGCAAGACGTGGGCGCCAATAGTGAGGCTCAGCTCATGACCCTGGCCTTGCTTTATGCGGGCTTGCCGGTGGTGCTGAAGCTGGTTGCGGTGGCGATTATGTGGAATTTCCCCCTGACGGCGGAACGCCAGGCCCGCTTGCGCGCGGATATCGAAACCCGCGCCTGAGCCCTCACATGGCCAGAAACACTTGATAGAAGCGGTCCGCCTCGACCGTGGAGGTCACGCGCCGCGACAGGCAGAGTTGAAAATACCCACGCGCGAAACACCGCGTACTGATTTGGCTCAGCGTGCGCTCAGAACAGATCTGCGCCTGCTCCGGCGTCTCGAACCGGCTGAGCGTTTTGTCAAAGCGCACCGACACACCCGCAACGCTCTGGCGGTCAAAGCTCACCGTCTCAATGCAGCCATCGCAGCTGCCGATGCCGCAGCCCGAAATATCCGTCCGGTCCCGCCCGATCACGCCGAAGCTGTAGTCGAAGGCCTGCGCCTCGGCGATCACGCCGTCGAGGTTCGTTCCTGGTTTTTCGAGAATGGACACAAAATAAGTGCGGTAGACCACGAAGCCCCCGACCAGCAGGGCCACGATCAGCGCCCGGGTCAAAAACGTCCCGAACCAACTCCCTCCAGACCGGCGTGCCATCCCCATCTCCTCCAACCATAGCCCCGAAGGCTCGGATCATGGTCGATTTGCCGACCCGGACGCAAGAGCGCCCGGCGTCAGGCCCCATCCGCCGGCTTGTCCCAACCCGTCTGGCGCTGAATCAGGCTGATATACCAGTTGCGCGGGACGATTCGCAGAAACCACAGCCACCAGGTAAACCGGCGCGGGAAGGTGATTTCGAAGGCCTGCCCCTTCAGGCCTGCCACGATGCGCTTGGCGGCCTCATCTGAGGACACCATGAACGGCTTGGGAAACTCGTTATCGTCCTGGGCGGGGGTCTCCACAAAACCTGGCGTGATCAGCGACAACCGCACGCCGTGGCGATCCAGTTCAATAGCCAGGCTCTCAGCCAGCACATTGAGCGCCGCCTTACTGGCGCCATAGGCCGCACTGGTCGGCAGACCGCCATACCCGGTCACCGAAGACACAATGGCGATATGCCCGGACCGGCGCGCAATCATCCGCGCCAGCAGCGGCTCCAACCCATAGACCGTGCCCATAAGATTGATGGCAAACGTCTTCTCGAAGATCTCCGCCGAGAAATCCGGCGCTTCCACCGGCAGATACACACCCGCGTTCAAGATGGCCAGCGCCACCGGCCCATGCGTGTCCTCGATTTCCGCCACGATTGCCGCCATGCGCGCCCGGTCCGTCACGTCCCCAGCGAAGGGCACGATCCGGCCCGCCAGGCCCGTGGCCTCGCTGGCGAGCGTCTCCAGTTCCTCTTGACGCCGGGCGGTGGCGGCCACGGTCCATCCCTCACCCGCCAGGCGCAGGGCCGTGTCTCGCCCGATCCCGGAACTGGCGCCCGTGATCCAGGCGATCCCGTCACGCGGCGTTGCGACCTGTCTTGCCACTGCTCTTCCCCTTCTTGCCCGTCTTCGACGACAGGCAGCCAATGTCCCTCAGAAAGCGCTCGGAGTCTTCGGCAATGGTCTTGCGCTTGGCGTCATCCATCTTGTCCAACGTCCGGTAGGGCATGGCCAGCCGAGGGTTGCCGCCCAACTGCTCCCGGTTCTCCATCAGAAAGAACCAGTAGAGATAGTTGAACGGACAGGCCTTCTCGCCAGCCTTTTTCGACACGCTGTAAGAGCAGCCCTTGCAGTAATCCGACATGCGATTGATATACGCCCCGCTGGCCGCATAGGGTTTGGAGGCTAGGACGCCCCCGTCCGCAAACAGCGCCATGCCGTGGGTGTTGGGCAATTGCACCCATTCATAGGCATCCGCATAGACGATCAAGTACCACTCGTTGACCGCCTTCGGGTCGATCCCCGCCAGCAGGGCAAAGTTTCCGGTGATCATCAGCCGCTGAATGTGATGGGCGTAAGCATGGGCGCGCGTGGTCTCCACCACATCGCGGATGCAAGCCATTTTGGTCTCACCGGTCCAGAAAAACGCCGGCAGCGGACGGTCCGCTTTCAACGCATTCGTCTGGGCATAGTCCGGCATTTTCAGCCAGTAGATGCCGCGGATGTATTCACGCCATCCCAGGATCTGGCGGATAAACCCTTCCACGGCGTTCAAGGGCGCTTTGCCTTTCGCGTGGCGCGCCGCCGCCTGCTCACAGATCTTGCGGGCGTCCAAGAGGCCGGCATTGAGATAGAGCGCGATGAGGCTGTGGAACAGGAACGGCTCGCCGGCCTTCATGGCATCTTGATAATCGCCGAAGGACGGCAAACACGTGTCGAGGAAATCCTCCAGCGCCGCCTGCGCCCCTTCCGCACACACCGCATAGTCGAACGGCTCAAGCGTTCCGAAGTGATCGGAAAATTGGTCTTCCACAAGCCTGAGCACATCGCGCGTGATGGCATCGGGCGCGACGGCAAAGCGCTCCGGCACCGCCATATCCTGTGGGAGCGGTTTACGGTTGTCGGAGTCGTAATTCCACTCGCCGCCCTCGGGCTCCCCGGCCTTGGTCATCAGAAGACCGGTCTCTTTGCGCATTTCGCGATAGAAGTACTCCATGCGCAGCGCCTTGCGCCCCTCGGCCCATTCGCCAAAGCGCTCATGGGAGCACAGGAACCGGTCGTCCTCACGGACCTCCACCGGGCAGTCCAAGCTCTCGGCCCACTGACTGATCTCCGCGCGCAGCCGGTATTCCCCGGCTTCTGTCACCACCACCCGGTCGCAAGTTCCGCCTTTGAGGGCGCGCGCCACTTCATCGCGCAACGAACCGGTATTGTCCGGATCGTCATAGGCCGTGTAGGCCACACGAAACCCGTCCGCCTCCAATGCCTGTGCGAAATGGCGCATGGCGGAGAACACGAAGGCGATCTTCTTTTTGTGGTGTTTCACATAGGTGGCTTCGGCGCGCACCTCCGCCATCACAATCAGATCCCGCTTGGGATCGGCGTCGGACAAGCTCGACACATCCCGGCTGAGCTGATCACCGAGGATGAGACGCAGGGTCCCGCTCTGGCTCATGCGCTTAACCCTGCATGGTTAGGTGAAAAAGCTGAGAATGCGCCCCACCGGCCCGGTGAGATGCAACGGCCCTTCATTGACCGCGAAGCAAATGCACACAGACCCATCCTCGGCCACCGGTGAGTGGTCAACCGTTTCGTCCGCGACCGCCACATCCCCGGGCCCGTAATAGCCCGTGGCATCGGAAAAGGCGCCAGAGAGCACCAAGGTCAGCTCCTGACCTTCATGGGTATGACGCGGCATGGCCCGGCCCGGCGCGATGACGAGCAGGCGCGCCTCGTCCTCATCCCCGTCATGGAACAGAACATATTCTTGCACGCCCGATAGGAGCGGATTCCACGGAATCGCCTCGAACGGCAACCCCACCGCATCATAGAGCGGCTTGGGCAACACTGGATCGAAGCGCGCCAGATCTGGCTTGGGCGGTTGAGTGCCCCGCACCAGATCGCGCAGCGGCACGGTCCAGGCCCCGTCCACGCTCGCCCCCGAACGCGGCGTCGCAGAGGCCATCATGGCGCCCGCGATGGCCTCCATCTCGGTGACTTTCCGGCGACAGAGAGGACACAGGGTCAAATGCGCTGCAATGAGCACCGCCGTCCCACCCGTGATCGCGCCGCTTGCATAATCGAGCAGCAACTCATCGGGCACGTGAGAGTGGATCATAGCCGATAAACACCTGATACTAGAGAGTTAATGGATAGTCGCCGCTATGACTTTTGGTACGTGCCGATCAGCCCAGCGGATCATCGCACAGATAAAAAGTTGACCCGCCGGCAAAACCCCACACATCCTGCGGACTTGCACCGGTGTGATGCAGACTCTAGCCTGAGAGGTCACCAATGCCGGACCCCGGCAGCAGATCACTTCTCCGGACCCGTCTTGATGACCCGGTCCGCATCACATGGTCCGTAACCAGCTTAGGGAAAGGCCCCCTATGACGATCCGCGCCGATATGCTCGAGTCCATCGGCAACACACCGCTCATTCGCCTGAAACACGCCTCCGAAGACACGGGCTGCGAGATCTTGGGCAAAGCCGAATTCATGAACCCGGGCCAGTCGGTGAAAGACCGAGCGGCGCTCTACATCGTGCACGACGCCTTGGCCAACGGTCGCCTGCGCCCTGGCGGCACCATCGTCGAAGGGACAGCCGGGAATACGGGGATTGGCTTGGCGCTGGTGGCCAATGCTATGGGCTTTCGCACGGTAATCGTGATCCCGGAAACGCAGAGCCAGGAAAAGAAAGACACTTTGCGCCTGTTCGGGGCGGAGCTCATCGAAGTGCCCGCCGTGCCCTATAAGAACCCGAACAACTACGTGAAATACTCTGGGCGGTTGGCGGAAGAACTCAACCGCACCGAACCCAACGGCGCCATCTGGGCAAACCAATTCGACAATGTGGCCAATCGCGAGGCCCACTACAAAGGCACTGGCCCGGAGATTTGGGAGCAGACGCGCGGGCGGGTGGACGGCTTCGTGTCGGCCGTGGGCACGGGCGGGACGCTGGCCGGTGTCGGCATGAGCCTTAAGGAACGCAATTCCAAGATCGTCATCGCGCTCGCCGATCCCATGGGCGCGGCGCTTTATCACCACTACAAGCATGGTGAGCTGAAAGCCGAAGGCAGCTCCATCACCGAAGGCATTGGTCAGGGCCGCATTACGGCTAATCTGCAAGGCGCCCCGGTGGATGAGGCCTATCAGATCCCGGATGCCGAAGCCGTGCCCATCGTCTTTGATCTGCTGGAGCATGAGGGCCTGTGCATTGGTGGCTCAGCCGCCGTTAATGTCGCCGGTGCCATCCGCCTCGCCCGCCAGCTTGGCCCGGGCCACACCATCGTCACCTTGCTCTGCGATTACGGTACCCGATATCAAAGCAAGCTGTTTAATCCGGATTTCCTGCGCTCCAAGGACCTGCCGGTGCCGGACTGGCTGGAGCGCGGGCAATCCGCGGCCGCGGCCAGGCCGCGCGTTTTTGAGTGATCGCGTTGTGAGTGTTTTGTCGGCCGAAGGCTGTGCGAAAACAGCCGCGACCAAAAAGTCGAGTTCATTAGCCTAGGGAAACGCCGCCGCCATGCTTGGCCCCGTACCGTCTGATCCGCTGGTTACCACTGACTGGCTCGCCGCCAATCACAGCGCCCCGGATCTCCAGATCATCGATTCGTCCTGGTATCTGCCCAGCCAGGGCCGCGACGCCCAGGCGGAGTATCGCCAGGCTCATATTCCGGGCGCTGTGTTTTTCGATATCGACGATGTGTCGGACACCACCACCAGCCTGCCGCATATGCTGCCCGATCCGGTGAAGTTCTCCTCGCGCGCCCGGCGTCTGGGCCTCGGGGATGGCGTGCGGATCGTCGCCTATGACGGCGCCGGCCTCTTTGCCGCCGCGCGCGCTTGGTGGATGTTCAAAGTGATGGGCCACAAAGAGATCGTGGTGCTTGACGGTGGCTTGCCGAAATGGCGGGCAGATGGCCATGGCGTGAACGATGATATGCCCCTGCACAAGCACAGCCATTTCACCGCTCGCAAGCATGCCATGCTGGTGCGCGACGCGGATCAGATGCGCGCCAATCTGACCAGCGGCGCCGAACAGGTGATCGACGCCCGGTCTAGCGGCCGCTTTCGCGGCGAGGAGCCCGAGCCGCGCCCGGGCCTGCGCGGGGGGCATATTCCCGGTAGCCTTAATATCCCTTATACGGATCTTCTCAATACGGATGGCACGATGAAATCCCGTGAGGATTTGGCCACCGTGTTCGCGGCCGCGCGGGTGGATATGCGACAGCCTGTGGTGACCATGTGCGGCTCTGGCGTGACCGCCGCCATTGTGGCCCTCGCGCTCACCCGTCTCGGTCATCCCGCCGTGTCCCTTTATGATGGTTCGTGGGCCGAATGGGGTGCGCGGGAGGACTTGCCCGCCGCCGTTTGAGCCGCACGGGCAGGAGACGTCGCCATGGCTGAGTATCGCGATACCACTGTGACCTTTCTAGAGATGAGCGCCCCGCCTGCTCCAGGCGTGGCCCGGTCGCCATCCCTGCCCGTGGCGATGCTGCGCGCGCAACCTATGCCAGTACACTATTATCGCTATCTTTATGACGTGATCGGACGGCCCTGGTGCTGGGTGGCGCGCAAACGCGTGAGCGACCGCGAGCTCTCGGCCATCCTCGAAAAGGAGACGACCGAGGTTTACATCCTCTACGCCAGCGGGGTGCCGGCGGGCTTTGCTGAGCTGGATTTCAGCGATCCGCGCTTTGCGGAACTGGCCTATTTCGGGCTGGTGCCCGACTTCATCGGCCACGGCCTCGGCCCCTACTTCCTGCACCAGATCCTCGACACGCTCTGGCACCGCAACCCCGAAAAGGTCCTCCTCAACACCTGCACGCTCGACCACCCCAAGGCGCTTGCCCTGTACCAACGCATCGGATTTCGCCCCTATGCCCAGGAAAAGCACCGCATCGAGCTGTTGGACGAGGACTTGTGACCACACCGTCAGGCTCAGCGGCACTGACCGTCCCCCCGATGAGGGCCGTCGGCCCATGGCCGGTCTCAATGCCCCAAAATTTGGCTCAAAAACGCTTTCGTCCGGTCGTTCTTGGGAGCACCAAAGAACTCCGCTGGCGGAGCGGTTTCGATGATCTCACCGCCATCCATGAAGATCATGCGGTCTGCCACCTGGCGGGCAAAGCCCATCTCGTGTGTCACCACCAGCATGGTCATGCCCGAACCCGCCAGGTCGATCATCACATCAAGGACTTCCTTGATCATTTCCGGATCAAGCGCCGAGGTGGGCTCGTCGAACAGCATGACCCGCGGCGCCATGCACAAGGCCCGCGCGATGGCCACCCGCTGCTGTTGGCCGCCGGACAGCTGGCCCGGATGTTTCTGCGCTTGTTCGGGGATGCGCACACGGGTGAGATAGCGCATGGCGGTTTCCTCCGCCTCGGCGCTCGGCATCCCCTTAACTTGGATTGGCGCCAGCGTACAATTCTCCAGCACGCTGAGATGAGGGAACAGGTTGAAGCTCTGAAACACCATGCCGACGTCCCGGCGCAGCGTGTCAACAACGCGCGTGTCGTCGGTCACCTCTACGCCGTCGATCAGCAGCCGGCCCTGCTGATGCACTTCCAGCCGGTTGATGCAGCGGATCAGGGTTGATTTGCCAGACCCGGACGGCCCGCAAATGACAATCCGCTCACCGGCCCGCACGCTCAGATGAATGTCCTTGAGCGCATGGAAGGTCCCAAACCATTTGTGCAGGCCTGCCATCTCGATGATGGGCTGGGTCATGGCTCCGCCTCCCTTCTTTCCCGGTCGAGCCGGGCTTCGAGCCAAACCGAATAGCGCGACATGGCGAAACAGATCACCCCGAACACAATCGCTACGAACATGTAGACCTCGATACTGGAGCCCAGCCAGTTCTGATCCGCCAGGGTCGCTTCCGCCATGCCCACCAGATCCAGAAGCCCGATCGTGGTCACCAGGCTTGTGTCCTTGAACAGGCCGATGAATGTATTGACGATGCCCGGGATGGAGATCCGCAGCGCCTGCGGCAGCACCACAAGCCCCATGGTGCGCCAATAGCCCAGCCCCAGCGCTCGCGCCGCCTCGATCTGGCCTTTGGGGATCGCCTGCAAGCCCCCCCGGATCACCTCGGCCATATAAGCCGAGGCAAATACCGCCACCACGATCAGCGCCCGCACCAGTTTCTCCGGATTGAGCCCGTCGGGCAGAAACAAGGGCAGCATCACGGAAGAAAAAAACAGCACCGTGATCAAGGGCACGCCGCGCACCCCTTCGATGAACGTCACCGACAGCGCCCGGATGACCGGCAGCTCCGACTGGCGCCCCAAGGCGAGCAAAATGCCCAGCGGCAATGAGGCCACAATCCCCGTCACCCCGATGACCAGGGTCAGCACCAGTCCGCCCCAACGCTCCGGCCCAACCGCGTCAAGCCCCAGACCGCCGCTGAGCAGCCAGGCCGCCACAAAGGGATAAGCAAGCGTGCCCCAGAGAAACAGGTCACGCCGAGGCACGTTCGGCGCCAGCAACGGCACGGCGGCCAGCGGCAGCAGCAGCATGGCCAGAACCGCCCGCCAACTCTCCTCATGCGGAAAGAACCCGTAAAGGAACAGGCGCCAGCGGTCGGTGATGACCGCCCAGCACGCGCCCTCGCCCGTGCACTCCGCGCGGCCCGCGCCCGTCCACTCCGCCGACAGCAGCGCCCAATCGACAAAGGGCGGAACGGTCCATACCAGCACCGCCAGGGTCAGCACCGTCAACGCGCTATCCAGCCAGCCGGCGAACAGATTGGCCCGCAGCCATGCCCCCACGCCGCGCGTCCCGGGTGGGGGCGGCAGATCGGGATGCGTGCCGGGGGCGTAGCGGCGCCCCTCCCCGTCACGGTGCAAGGGCTCAGCCATGGTCAGCCCCCCTTGAGCCGGATGGCCCGGTTATAGAGGTTCATGGCAAACGAAATCAGTAGGCTGACGGTCAGATAGAAGGCCATCACCAGCAGCAGGGTCTCAATGGCCTGGCCCGTCTGGTTCAGGGTCGTGCCCCCGAAAGTCGCCACCAGATCCGGATAGCCGATCACGATCCCGAGCGACGAGTTCTTGGTAAGGTTTAG
The DNA here is from genome assembly GCA_964625525.1 of uncultured Alphaproteobacteria bacterium. Classification (GTDB taxonomy): domain Bacteria; phylum Pseudomonadota; class Alphaproteobacteria; order JAJFIK01; family JAJFIK01; genus CAZVEE01. The sequence goes on from CAZVEE010000007.1 coordinate 34,049, forward strand.
ATATTGGCTCGTCACCGGCGGCACGATGACGCGCAGTGCCTGGGGCAACACGACCAACCGGGTTTCCTGGCCCGGGCTCAGGCCCAGCGCGCGGGCCGCCTCCCGCTGCCCCCGATCCACCGCCATCACACCCGACCGCACGATCTCGCCGATAAATGCGGCCGTATAGGTTGTCAGCGCCAGGAGCAGCGCCACAAAGGATGGCGGCACCGTCACGCCCCCTTCAAAGCGAAACCGCTGCAAGGCGGGCACCTCCCACGTCAGGGGCGCCCCCAGGGCCGCAAAAACCACCAGCGGCGGCACAAGCGCCGCGCCCAGCACGGGCGCCCAACTCTGGCCGGCACGGCGCAGGCCAACCGCCGCCCCGACACCGATCACGGCCGCCACCAACACCCAGTCCATGCCCGGCCCGAAACCGGGCCGCGGCAGTTCCAGACCGCGATTGTTGAGAAACACCACATCGCCCAGCGACAGGCTCTCGCGCACCGTCGGCAAGGTCAGCAGCAGTGCATACCAAAACAGGATTTGCAGCAGCAGCGGGACATTGCGCACCACTTCCACATAGGTCGTGGTCAACCGCGCCACGATCCAATTCCCCGACAGACGCAACAGCCCAACCATGACGCCCAGGACCGTCGCCAGCACGATACCCAGCCCCGCCACAAACAGCGTGTTGATCAGCCCCACCAGGAACACCCGGCCATGGGTGTCGGTCAGCTCATAGGAGATCAACGAAAAGGAAATGTCATAGCCTGCCGGCTCACCGAGAAACCCAAAGCCGCTGGCGATGTTCAGGGCCCGCAGATTCACCGCCGCGTTCCACGCCCCCCAGCCCAACAGGCCCAAGACCAACGCCACCGCCGCCCCTTGAAAGACGATCCCACGGGCCTGTTCACTGCGCCACCAGGGCACACGGGGAGGGCCGGATGGCGCAGGGGTGGCGGGCATGGGCGTGCTCTGCCTCAGCGCACGGGCGGGGCATAGTGCAGACCGCCCTGCGTCCACAACGCATTCAGCCCGCGCTCCAGGCCCAATTGGCTCTGCCCGCCCAGATTTTTCTCGAAGGTTTCCCCGTAGTTGCCGACTTGGCTGATGATCTGGAAGGCCCAGTCGTCGCTCAAGCCAAGCTGACTGCCCAGGCTGCCCTCCTGCCCCAGCAGGCGGCGCACTTCCGGGTTCGGGCTGGTGTCACGGGCCGTGGCCACGGTGCCGGCCTCCAGACCCAGTTCCTCAGCGACCAGCATGGCGTAAAAGCTCCAGCGGACCACATCGGCCCAGGCGTCATCGCCTTCCCGCACCACCGGTCCCAGCGGCTCTTTGGAAATCACTTGCGGCAGGATCACATGGGCCGACGGATCCGCCAGTGTCGTGCGCAAACCCGCCAAGCCCGACACATCGGTGGTGTAGGCATCGCAGGCACCGGCATTGTAGTTGTTGCGCGCTTCGTCAAAGGTGCGGATGACAATGGTCTCGTAACTCATGCCATTGGCGCGGAAATAATCGCCGAGATTGAGTTCGGTGGTCGTGCCCGTCTGCACGCAGATCACCGCCCCATCCAGGTCGGTCGCATTCTCCACGCCCAGATCCCGGGGCACGATGAAGCCCTGGCCGTCGAAATAATTGATGGCAACGAAGTCCACCCCCTGCTGCGCGTCCCGCGACAGGGTGTACGAGGTGTTCCGCGACAACAAATCCACCTCACCCGATTGCAGCGCCGTGAAGCGCTCCAGGGGATTGAGCGGCGTGAAATTCACCCGGGTGGCATCGCCAAACACGGCGGCGGCCACGGCGCGGCAGAAATCCACGTCCAGCCCCCGCCAGACGCCCTGGCTGGAGATCTCGGAAAAACCAGCCAGCCCCGTGCTCACGCCACACTCCACCCGGCCCCGCTCGCGCACGGTCTCCAGAGTGTTGGCCCGCACGGTTTCCAAGCCAAGGAGACCAAAAATCGCCACGGCGAACGCGGCAAGGGTAACGAAACGCATGGGTGAAGCTCCCCGCTGTCAGAGTCTGACCGATCCAGATCTGGCCTGTTGAGTGAAGTCTAACGATCACCACACTATGGGGTCAAAGTGCACCGCAACAAAGAAAGGATCCGCCATGGCTGACGCCGACCGCCCCGCCGGGGGCGATGCTCATCCAGACACCCAAGTCGTGAGCGCGGGGCGCGATCCCATGGCCCAACACGGGGTGGTCAATCCGCCCGTTTATCATGCCTCCACGATACTGTTTCCCGATGCCCATGCCATGCGCCATCCCGAGCGGGTCGCCTCCGCCTACGGCCGTCGCGGCACGCCGGGCACGTTCGCGCTTGAAGACGCGATGCTGGACTTGGAAGGCGCCGAGGACGGGGCGGCCTGTCGCATGACACCCTCGGGGCTTGCGGCTGTGACGCTGCCGCTCTTGGCCTATACCCGCGCAGGCGCTCATGTCTTGGTCCCGGACAATGCCTACGATCCGACACGGATTTTTTGTGATGGCCTGCTCAAGACATTTGGGGTGGAGACCACCTATTACGATCCGCTCATTGGGGCCGACATCCGGGGCTTGTTCCGCCCCGAGACTGCTATGCTGCTCATGGAAACGCCGGGCAGCCGCACATTTGAAATGAGCGATGTGCCCGCCATGACAGCCGTGGCCAAGGAGCATGGCATCACCACCGCGCTCGACAACACCTGGGCCTCGCCGCTGTTCTTCAAGCCCTTTGCCCATGGGGTGGATGTCTCCATCCACGCGGCCACCAAATTCATCGTCGGCCATTCCGATGCTCTGCTTGGTCTCGTCACCGCGCGCAAGAGCCATGCGGCGCGCCTTGTCCGCACCCAGCGCCAGCTTGGCTTTGCGGTGGGTCCGGATGATGTCTATCTGGCACAGCGAGGCCTGCGCACGCTGGCGGTGCGCATGCGCCAGCACATGGCGAGCGGCCTTGCGGTGGCGCAGTGGCTCCAGGCCCGGCCCGATGTCTCCCGGGTCCTCTACCCGGCCCTGCCGGAAGATCCGGGCCACGCCTTGTGGGCGCGCGATTTCAGCGGCGCGTCCGGAGTGTTCGGTTTTGTCTTGAAAGGGGGAGAGCAGGCCCGCTCCGACGCGTTCCTCAATGGCATGCGCCTCTTCGGCCTTGGCTATTCCTTCGGCGGCTATGAAAGCCTGATCGTGCCCACTGATGTGAGCGATTGCCGCACGGTCACGCCCTGGCAGCCCGAAGGCTCAGCCTTCCGCGTCCATATCGGCCTGGAGGACCCCCGCGACCTGATCGCCGATCTGGAGCGGGCCTTTGAACGCTTCCACGCGGCGGGAGGCTAGGCCCATGCGGTTCCTAGCGGCGCTGGTGGTTGTCCTCAGCACTCTGAGCATGCCGGCGCAAGCGCGGATCGTGACCCTTTATGCCGCCTCCAGCCTGGCCCCCGCCCTCGACGCAGCCGAACCGGCGCTCGAAGCCGCCAGCGGCACGGATCTGCGCCTCGTCTACGCGGCAAGCGGCACGCTCGCCCGCCAGGTCGCCGCCGGCGCCCCGGCCGATCTCGTGCTGCTCGCGGATGACACCTGGATGGACTGGCTGGCGGCCCGCGATGGCATCGTGCCGGACAGCCGCCGCCCGCTTCTCGCGAACCGCCTCGCCGTTATCTCCCTGGACGGCCCGCTCCCCGATATCATCGACAGCGCCGCCGCGCTGACCACCGCCCTCGGCCCGGACCGCTTCGTCTCAGGCGAACCGGCGGCGGTGCCGGTGGGTCGCTATGCCCGCGCCGCGCTCACACATTTCGGCCTTTGGGACCGGCTCGGGCCCAGGCTTCTCCCCGCTCCTTCGGCGCGCACCGCCGTGACCTGGCTCGCCCGCGGCGAAGTCCGCGCTGGTCTCCTCTTCCACAGCGACGCCCTCACCCTTGGCGACAGCGTCTCCTTTGCGCTGCTGGCGCAAACCAGCCATCCGCCAATCCGCTATCCCCTGGCCCTCACCACACGCGACACCGCCGCCCAGCGCGTCGCCAGCGCTCTGCACGCGCAGCCGGTCCAGGCGCTCTTTCGCGCCCACGGCTTTGATCGGGTCGCCCCATGACCGTGTTCGGCCCCGGCATCGACGACGCGCTCTGGCTGTCGCTCCAGGTGGGCCTTTGGGGCACAGGTCTTAGTCTCCCGCTCGCGCTCGCCGTCGCTTGGCTGTTGGCGCGCCGGCGCTTCTGGGGCCGGCGCGTGCTGGATGCCCTGGTCCATGCGCCGCTTGTTTTGCCGCCGGTGTTGGTGGGTTACGGCCTGCTTCTGCTTTTGGGCCGCAACGGTGCGCTCGGCGCCTGGCTTTACGATGGCTTTGGCATCACCCTGGCCTTCACGTGGCAGGGTGCGGCGGTGGCCGCCGCCGTCATGGGCTTTCCTCTTATGGTGCGCGCCATGCGCGCCAGCATCGAGGCCGTGGATCCACGCCTGGAGACTGCCGCACGCACGCTCGGCGCCGGCCCCCTCACCGTGTTCGCCACCATCACCCTGCCGCTGATCTGGCCCGGCATTGTGGCCGGCGCGGTCTTAGGCTTTGCCCGGGCCCTTGGCGAATTCGGGGCCACGATCACCTTTGTGTCGAACATCCCCGGCGAGACCCGCACCCTGCCGCTCGCCCTGTACAACGCCCTGCAAATCCCTGATGGCGAAGCCGCCGCCTTCGGTATCGCCGCGCTCTCGCTGACCCTGGCCCTTGCCGCCCTGGCGCTGGCGGACTGGCTCGCGCCGCCCCGGCCGGGAGGTGCCCGGTGAGCCTGATCGTGGATATCGTCTGCCCTCTGAGCAGCTTTGACCTGCGCGCCCATCTGGTCGCCGAGGCCGGCATCACGGTGCTGTTCGGCCCGTCCGGTGCCGGCAAGACCACACTTCTCAATGCCCTTGCGGGGCTTGTGACACCTCGGCGCGGACGCATCCGCCTCAACGCTCAGACCCTCTATGACGACACGGCGGGCATCGATGTCCCCGCCCATCGCCGCGGCATAGGCTATGTGTTTCAGGATGCGCGCCTCTTTCCGCATATGACGGTGGCGGATAATCTCGACTATGGCCGCCGCCGCCGGCGCACCGGCCCGGAGGGTCTCGCCCGCGATGACGTGATTGCGCTTCTCGGTCTGGCGGCGCTGCTGCACCGAATGCCCGCCACCCTGTCCGGCGGCGAGGCCCAGCGTGTGGCCATCGGCCGGGCGCTGCTCTCGAACGCCACGCTGCTCTTACTCGATGAGCCGCTCGCCTCCCTTGACGCCCCGCGCCGGTTGGAAATCCTTGATTACCTGCGCGCGGTGGCCCGGGCCTATCCTCACCCGATCCTCTATGTCAGCCACCGTCTGGAGGAAGTCACCGCGCTCGCCGATCAGCTCGTGGTGCTGGAGCGCGGCACGGTGGTCGCCGCTGGCCCTCTCGGCCCCACCCTCACCGATCCCAAGGTTCAGCCCCTTCTGGGCATCACTGACCCGGCCGCCGTCGCGGGCCCTGTCACGGTGATCGAGGCTGCGCCGCGTCTCTTTGAGCCCGGCGACGGCCTGCTCACGCTCGGCCTCGGCGCCCAGAGCCTGGTGATCCCCGCCAGCACTCCACCGGCGAGCGGGACCTTGCGCGTCGCCATCCGCGCAAGCGACGTGGCGCTCTCGCTCGATCCGCCCGGGCGCAGTAGTCTGTTGAACCAGTTGCGGGGCACCATTACGGGACTCACCATCCGCCATGGCCCGGCCTGTGATGTCACTGTGACGCTGGACGACGGCCCGGCCCTCGTCGCGCGCATCACCCGGCGCTCGGCCCAGGCCCTTGAGCTGAAAGCGGGACTGGCGGTCTGGGCGCTTGTGAAGGCGGCAGCCCTTGACATAGGGCGCACGCGGGGAAATCCCTGAAGCAGTTGGGAGGAGACGATCATGAGCAAACGGCGTGACGTGGTGAGCGACGTAGCGGGCAAGGTGTGGACGGTCGATGCAAGCGTCGGAGCCGTTGTCGCCGAAGATGATCCCGTCATCACTCTGGAAAGCATGAAAATGGAAATCCCGGTCCCCGCGCCCTGCGCCGGAACCGTGGCGGAGATCCGTGTCAGCGAAGGCGATGTGGTCGAGGAAGGTCAGGTCGTCGCGATCATGGAGACCCCATGAGCGAGCCCGCCGCGCCCTCATCGGCCCTGGCTCCCCCGTGGCTGCGTTCATCAAGAGATTCCCTGTGACGACCGATACCCCGACGCTTCTAAGACATGCCGCTGGCTATGCCCTTGAGTATCTGGACGGCATTAATGATCGCCCTGTTTTTCCGGATGCGGACGCCATCGCGGCCCTGCACACTCTGGGCGGCCCCGTCCCGGAGAGCCCGGAAGATTCGGCAACCGTGCTGGAAGCCCTGCACCGGGTCGCCTCGCCCGCGACCGCCGCGTCCACAAGCGGCCGCTATTTCGGCTTCGTCGTCGGCGGTACCTTGCCGGTGACCATCGGCGCGCATTGGCTCGCCACGGCCTGGGATCAGAACGCGGGGGGCTGGACCGTTTCCCCGCTCGGAGCGGAAATGGAGATCATCGCCGCCGGCTGGCTGCTGGATTTGATGGACCTGCCGCGCGATGCGGCCGTGGGCTTTGTGACCGGCGCGACGATGGCGGGCTTTTCCGCGCTTGCCGCCGCCCGCGCCGCCGTGCTCGGCCGTCAGGGCTGGTCCGTGCGCGAGCAAGGCCTGCGCATGGCTCCGCCCGTGCGCATCGTCACCGGGGCAGAGGCCCACACGACCATTCACAAGGCCCTGCGCATGCTCGGCTTTGGCACACAGGAAGTGGAGATCGTGCCCACGGATGCCCAAGGCGCCATGCGCGCCGATGCGCTCCCGGCGCTTGACGAGACCACGATCCTTATTCTCCAGGCCGGCAATATCAACTCCGGCGCCTGTGATCCGTTTACGGACATCATTCCCAAGGCGCGCGCCGCGGGAGCCTGGGTCCATGTGGACGGGGCTTTCGGGCTGTGGGGCCGCGCCGCGCCCGCTGTCGCCGAGCATTTGCGAGGGGTGGAGATGGCGGATTCCTGGTCCGTGGACGCCCATAAATGGCTCAACGTGCCCTATGACTCCGCCGTCTACATCTGCCGCGATCACGAGGCCGTGCGTCAGGCATTTACGGCCGATGCGGCCTATCTCATGCGCAGCGACCGGCGCGAGCCATCGAACCTGACGCCGGAGCTGTCGCGCCGGGCCCGAGCGGTGGAGATCTGGGCCGCCATTCGCGCCCTGGGGCGCGCCGGGATCGCGCAGATGGTCGAGCGCTGTTGTGCCCATGCGCGCACATTTGCCCATGAATTGGGCTCGGCCGGGTTTGAGATCATGAACGAGGTGTGCCTGAACCAGGTCTGCCTGCGCTATCGCGATGACGAAACCACGCTCGCGATCATGGAAGCGGTGCAGCGGGACGGCACATGCTGGCTCGGCCCCACAGTCTGGCAAGGACGCAAGGCCTTCCGCATTTCGGTCTCGAATTGGGCGACCACGGAGGAAGATGTTGCGGCGACAGTGGCCGTGCTCGTGGCGGCCGCGCGTCGGTTCGGCTGACGCTCAGCCCTCGAACACCGTGCGCAAGTGATCGTTGAGCAGAACGCCTTTGGGATCAAGCGTGCGGCGCACCCGCTGAAACGCGTCCCAGCGCGGATAGAGCGGGCGCAACTCCTTGGCCGTCAGGCCGTGAAGCTTGCCCCAGTGAGGGCGCGCGCCAAAGCGCGAGAACACGCTTTCGGCCACGTCAAACAGGGGCTTGGGCGATTGGCGATAATAGCGGTGGACCGAAATCGACACACGGTCGCCGCCTTCAAACGGGCTCAGCCAGATGTCATCCGCGCCCACGAGGCGGAACTCAAGCGGCATGCCCACCACCACGCCCGCCTTGCGGATCGCGGCCACCACCTCACGCAGGCAGTTCGCGCCATCGGCGGCCGGCACGGAGTATTCCATTTCGTTGAAGCGCAGATTGCGCTGGCTCGGGAACGCTTCATGGCTCCAGCGTGCGGGCGTCTCCGGCTCTGCGTCCAGCGCCTGGGCGGTCAATTTGGTGAAATGGCGGTTGGCCCACGGGGCCAGGAACGGCAGCCAGCGCAGCATTTCCAGGAACCAGGCGCCCAGTTCCTCCTCCCGGCTCAGCGCGTCGCTGTGGGCCTGCGCGCCTGTGGCGCCGGTCGGCTCCGGGATCACCTCATCCGTTTCCTGGAGCGCTTTGCAGATCAGCTTATCCGCATAGGCATACCACCAGAATTCAAAGTGCCGATAGGTCGCGAAATACTCGTCGAGGCGCTCAAGCCCCTCGTCCGCATCCACGACCCACAGTTTTTCCTTCAGCTTATAGGCCGGCCGGCATTGCAGGGTGATTTCCGAGAGGATCCCCAGCGCGCCGAGGGAAACCCGAGCCGCGTCGAAAATCTCCGGATACTGATGTCGATTGCAGTCGATCACGTCTCCGCCGGCGGTCACCAGGCGCAAACCGATAACGGAGCTGGACAGCGAGCCCAGCCCGCGGCCCGTGCCATGAGTGCCCGTGGAGACCGCGCCCGCGAGGGTTTGACGATCAATATCACCCTGATTGATCAGGCTCAGGCCGCGGTCATAGAGCGGCTGGCCCATGGTATGGATTTTCGTACCGGCGCGGATGGTGGCCGTCATCGCCGCCGGGTCGTGATCCACGATCCCTGCAAGATGATCGAGCGAAACCAGCGTTCCGTCGGTGGCGCAAACGGGCGTGAACGAATGGCCGGAGCCCGCAGGACGCACCGGACCGGCCGCCCCCTTCATCAGGGCTACCAGCTCCGCTTCGTCCCGCGGCGCAGCCATCTGGTCAGGCTGGGCTTTCACCCCCCCAGACCAGTTGCTCCACGCCTGCGCCATCTTGCTCGGCCCCCTCTGGTTCCTGCCGTATGCAACCCGATCCCAACTTGACGTTGGGTAAGGCATTCTCTGCTGTCCCAGCACAGGATGCAAAGTCTTTCTGAACCAATTTAAAGTGCCGATATGGACGTTTCCGAGATTTGTCGTGCCGCACTGCAATAAGACAGTTTGTCAGTCAATATATTCTCGACTATAGGCCTCAGAGACACTCTCGCCATGACGGTAAATAAAAAACGGAATAGCGCTATTTTTTTGATTTTTTTTGATAAAAACTCGTGAAACGGATGATCATTATTATTCTAAGCTACACTCTACTTTGCCTTTTGCCTATCCATTGCTGTAGAAGGTGCCGAGGCCGACCTTTCGCGCGAAATTCGTCTATACGGTTTTTTGCATCGCGTTGTGTCGGCGCGGATTGACGGCTTTGCGACAATGGCCGCGCAAAATGCCGCGGCATCACCCAATGCCACGGCAATCGCTTAATTGACCTATTGTCAGTGCATAGCGGGCATGTCTGAGGCGTTCTCAGACGCGCCTTGCCTTACTCCGGGGCCGCCGGCACGCCGCCTGCCTGCTCCGTCAGCCACCGCACGGCAAGCGTGTAGAAAGCCTCGCTGCGCTCGCCCTGAAAAGCGTTCTCGAAGCTGGCCTCCAGGCTCTCATGCGTGGTGAAGCCGTGATCCATCCCATCCAGGATCACAAACTCCCCCGTGCCGCCGCCATGGCGCGCCACCAGGCGCGGGATCACGGCGTGATCGGCTTGTGAGGCCACCCAGTCATATTCGCCGTGCACGGACAGAACATTTCCCGCGAAGGCACCCCACGCCGTCGCCAACGCCTGGTTGTCCAACTCTTGGTGGAAGCTGTAATGGCGCCCGGCGAACCGATCGAGATCCTCCCCCAGAATCGGGCGCAGCGCCGCCACCGTATCCGGGTCCTCCGCCGCGATCTGGGCCGGTGTGCGCTCCAAGATCAGCATCAGTGCGAAGTATCGCCGCCACAGGCGCATGGTGGTGTCGATCTGGGCGGGATCCTGACCTTGCATCAGCCAGCGTTCGCGGAAGTTGTTCACTGTGTATTCGAACCAAGGCTGCACGCCGGTACCAAAGGTGATAATCCCCGCCAGCGGATGCGCCTCGGCCACTAGCGGCGCCTGAATGCCGCCCATGGAAATGCCGATGGCGTAGACCCGCTCCGGGTCCACGTCGCGGCGCGCCTTGAACCCTCCCAAGGCGGCGGTGAAGGCGTCGACTTCGCGGGTAAAGCCGCCATCGGCGCACGGCATGCCCTCGGAGTCGCCCACACCGGGCTTGTCGGCACGCAGCACCGCGAACCCGGCCGCGTTGAGACGGCTCACCAATTGCGAATAAGGATGATTCTCGTTCTGGAGCGTTTCGATCGTTGAACAAGGAATCCCTTGGAGAATGAACACACCCGGCCGGCGCCGGCGCGTCGCCAAGGGACTCTCGTCCGGCACGGTCGTAATGGTGCGGATCCGCAGCCCATCGCCAAACGGGGCAGCGCCGTAAATGACCTGCGCTCCCTCCAGGGTCTCCCGCGGCCGCTCCACCGGCGTCAGTGTCACCGAAACCGGCTCTCCGGCCCGCTCCACGCGGAGGGTGACCGCGATTCCCGCTTTCAAACGGCCGGCCACGGTGCCAAAGCTCGGCCAATCCGTCACCGGCGTCTCGTCAATAGACAGGATCACGTCGCCGGCCTCGAGACCGGCTGCTGCCCCAGGCCCCTCGGGCATGAGATCACGCACGACCACCCGCCCGTCGTCATCGGCGGCGGCCTGGAGACCCAGCACACCCTGGCGCGGCAGAGCATCCTGCGCCCAAGCTGGTGTCGTCGCCAGCAGTCCGGCCACCAGCATCAAAAACCCTAAGATCCGGCCTGGGTTCATTATTGTTTCCTCCACTCCGCACGCAAAAGGCGCAAGCCGCCCACGGGCTACCGTCAGGGCTGCGGTGCATCAACCGGTCCCTGAGGATTTGCTATCGACCATGACGCCATCAAGGTATTGTGTCGCACAATAGGACAAACAAGGTTTAAGGGATCGACCCTTGGCGATGGGGATGGCAATCGGACGCGCGTGGCGTGGCCGAAATATAGGGGTTTTGCTTCTCGGCCTCGTGGGTCTGGGCTTAAGCGCCTGCGCGCGTATTCCTGGTCCCGAAGACGGCCCGGCGGCAGTGCCGGTCACGCCGGCCTTGTGGGTTGCCGATTCGATTTCCAGCCAGAATGAGGTGAGTGCCAACTGGCTCGCCAGCTTCCGCGATCCCCAACTCAATATCTTGGTCGCTGAAGCGCTGCGCTACAACAATTCCCTGGCGCAAGCGGAAGCGCGCCTGGCAGCGGCCCGCGCCAGCGCCCGCTCCGTGCGCAGCGGTTTGTTCCCAACCCTTGATGGGACGGCCAACGCCACAGGCAGCCGGACCGTGGTGCCTCAGGCCGTCGGTGCCGATGCCAACACGACCACCACCCTCTCAGTCGGCCTTCAGACCTCGTGGGAAATCGATATCTGGGGCCGGGTGCGCAATCGCGTCGGCGCGGCGCAGGCCGACGCGGATGCCAGCGCCAGCGATGTTGCCGCCGCGCGGCTGTCCTTAGCCGCCAGTACGGCACAAGCGTGGTTCGCTCTGATCGAAGCGCGCGTGCAGACGGAAATCGCGCAAGAAGATGTGGAGAACCGCGAGGGCAGCTTGCGGCTCATCCAGCGCCGCTTTGCGAGCGGCCTGTCGGGCAGTCTGGATCTGCGGCTGGCCCGCTCGGACCTGGCCACTCGGCGCGCGGCGCTGGAAAGCCGGGCGCAGGTGGAAAAAGAAACGGCACGGGCGCTGGAAATCCTGCTGGGACGTTATCCGGCCGCCGCTCTGGGCTATGACCACGCGCTGCCGCCCCTACCGCCCTTGCCGGGCACCGGCGCGCCCGCTGAGCTGCTGACCCGACGGCCGGATATTCAAGCGGCCGAACGCCGGCTGGAAGCCGCCGGCCTGCGCGCCCATGATGCGCGCAAGGCGCTGCTGCCGCGCATCACGCTGACGGGGAACGCCACATCCACCGATACCGCCTTTGCAGAGCTGTTCGACCTGGAGCAGCTCGCAGGCAATCTGATTGCGGGCCTGGTGCAGCCGATCTTCCGGGGCGGCCAAGTCTTGGCCGACGCAGAGGCCGCACGGGCCCGGGCAGAGGAAGCGGTCTATTTCTATGTTCAGACCGTGCTGACGGCGTTCGAAGAAGCGGAAAACGCGCTCGCGGCCGAAGCCCGGCTCACCGCCCGGCTGACGGCGCTGGCCATGTCTTATGAAGAGGCCCTGGCCGCGGAAGAGCTGACCCAGCGCGATTACCGCCAGGGCTTGACCACGATTTTCAACCTGCTTGACGCCCAGGCTCGCCGTTTCAGCGCCCAAAGCGCGCTGGCGGCGGCCGAGCGCGAGCGGCTCACCAATCGGGTGCGTTTGCACCTGGCCATCGCCGGCCCCTTCGCGCCCGGCGTCGAGGCCCCGACCCGGAGTGACCAGCGCCCATGAGCATGACCATGAGACGCATCCTATATATTTTCGCGCCCATCGGGATGATCGTGCTGACAATCGTCGCGATCTCCATCCTGAACGCAGCCGCACCAGAGGCTGAACGCAGCGAGCCGGAAGTAGAGCCCCTCCAGGTCTTCGCCGAGCCGGTGCAGCGGATCCGGCTGGTTCCGCGCATTCGCACCCAAGGCGAGGCCCAGGCTCGCACAGAAATCGACCTGATTTCGCAGGTGGCGGGCCGGGTCGTCGCGGTGGCGCCCGGCTTCGTGGAAGGCGGCAGTTTCCTCAAAGACGAAGCGCTGGTGACCATCGATGATCGCGATTTCGAGTTGGCGGTGGTACGCGCCCGGGCCCGCGTGGCCGAGGCACGCCAGGCGCTGACCCGGGAAAGCGCGGAAGCGGAAATGGCGCGCCAGGACTGGGCGGAACTCGGCGAAGGGGAAGCCTCTCCCCTAACCTTGCGTGAGCCGCAGCTGGCCCAGGCTCGCGCGGCACTGGAAGCGGCCCAGGCCGATCTGGCGGAGGCTGACCTGAACTTAGCGCGCACGCGCATCTCGGTGCCTTTCGATGGCCGGGTACGGAGCAAAAGCGCTGATCTCGGACAATATGTGACGCCGGGCAATCCGCTGGGCCGGGTGTTCTCCACCGATATTGTCGAAATCCGCTTGCCGCTGACGGATCGGGAGCTGGGTATTCTGAGGCTGCCCGTCGGCTATAACCCGCCGCCGGGTGAAGGCCGCCCGGTGGATCTGAGCGCACGCATCGGTGGGAGCGAGCACCATTGGCAAGGGCGGTTGGTACGCACCGATAGCGCCATCGACACCACCTCGCGGGTGCTGTTTTGCGTCGTAGAAGTGCAGGACCCGTATGGCGCAGCAGCTGACGATGGCGTGCCGCTTCCAGTCGGTTTGTTTGTGACCGCGGACATCCCGGGCGCTCCACTGGATGACGCCCTGGTGGTACCGCGCGCGGCCCTGCGCTCAGGCGAGCGCATCTACGTGATCACCAATGAGGGCAAGCTCGATATCCGCGCGGTGGATGTGGCCTTGACTGATGTGGACCAGGCGGTCATCCGCTCCGGTGTTACGGCCGGGGAAATTGTTGTCACCTCGCCCATCCTGGCACCAGTCGCGGGCATGCCGCTGGTGGCCATCGGCGCGGCCGGCACCGCCTCAGAGCCGTCCCAGAGCGGAGATCCCACATGAGCAGCAGCCCCGCGCCCATCACCGGAGGCCTGATCGCTTGGTGGGCCCGCAATCCGGTGGCCGCCAATCTGCTCATGGTTGGCATTCTGATTGCCGGCATGCTGAGCTTTCAGCGCATGGAGCGGGAAGTGTTCCCGGTCATCCAGCTCAATTGGGTGGAGGTGTCCATCCCTTGGCCGGGCGCCGCGCCGCAAGAAGTGGAAGAGCAGATCATCTTGCGGGTCGAAGAAGCGCTCGTCGATCTGGACAATATCGAGCGGCTGCGCTCCACCGCGTCTGAGGGCTTTGGCGTCGTCTTCATCGAGGCCAATCCCAGCATCGACATTGCTGATTTCATCAACAAGGTCCAATTGCGGGTCAATGGTATTGCCTCGCTGCCGAGCCAGATTGAGCCCCCCCGCGTGCGTGAAATTCTCACCCGGCAAGAGTTGATCCGCCTCGCCGTCCATGCAGACCGGGACCTCCTCGGCGACGGGATCGGCGCGGAACGCATGCTCAAGCGTGAGGCGGAACGCATTCGCGATGAGGTGGCGCTGCTGCCCGGCGCATCCATTGTGGACCTGTTCGGAACGCGCAACGAAGAGGTCTCCATCGAACTGTCGGAAGAGGCCATGCGCCGATATGGCCTGACCTTCGATGACGTCGCGCGGGCGGTGCGCAACAGCTCGGTAAACTTGTCGTCCGGCTCGGTCCGCACGGCCACGGGCGATGTGCAGTTGCGCGCCCGCAACCTTGCCGATACGCGGCAAGATTTCGAGCAAATCATCGTTCGCCAAAGCCCGGATGGCGCCGTCATTCGCGTCGGCGACGTGGCCACGGTGATCGACGGTTTTGAGGATGTGAACCTCAACGCCACCTTCAACGGCGAGCCGGCGGTGCTGGTGCAGGTCCTCACCACCGAGCGCATGAATGTGGTAAACACCTCGGAATCTGTCTTGGGCTGGCTTGAGACCGCGCGCGAGGATCTGCCACCGGGGGTCTCTCTCTCGCTCGTCTATGATGAATCCGCGATCTACTACAATCGGATGAACACGATCAGCACCGCCGCCGGCCTCGGCTTGATCCTGGTGTTCATCGTGCTGATTTTGTTCCTGCGCCCCACCGTGGCCATCTGGGTGACCATTGGCATCGCCACGGCCTTTGCCGGCGCGTTCATCTTCCTGCCGTCTAATGATGTCTCGCTGAACGTGTTGTCGCTGTTCGCGTTTCTGCTCGTCATTGGGATCGTGGTGGACGACGCCATCATTGTCGGCGAGATGATCCACTCGCGCGTGGAAAAGGGCGATCCAGGGATCGACGCGGCCATTCTGGGCACGCAATTGGTGGTCAAGCCAGTGGTCTTCGCCGTGGTCACGACCATGATCGCGTTCGCGCCGTGGCTGTTCCTGGAAGGCGTTCAGGTGCAGTTCACCCGCCAATTGTCACTGATCATCATCTTTGCGCTGACCTTTTCGCTGATTGAGTCACTGTTGATCCTGCCCGCGCACCTGGCGAACATGGAGCCCGAGCGCCGGTCGGGCCGCTTCGCACGCATTCAAAGCCGCATCGCCGACAGTATGCTTTGGGTGGCGCACACCCTGTATCGGCCCGTCGTGGTGTTCTGCGTGCGCTGGCGCTACTTCACCACGTCGGTGTTCTTCTTCTTCATTGCCATCAGTTTCACACTGGTCATGAATGGCATCGTGAAATTCTCCTTCTCGCCAGAAATTGAGAGCGAGCAGATTTCCATCGATGTGGATCTGCCGGAAGGCACGCCCTATGCCCGGACGCTGGAAATCCTGGCGCAGCTGCAACGGGGCCAGGAAGCGTTCGAGAACCAGCTGAACACCGAACGCGGCGAAGACGCCGCACCGGTGATCGAGAACTGGTACACCCGCGCGCGCGACGGCAATGTGCTTGCGCTGGTGCAGCTGACGCCGCCGGAAATCCGCAACATGTCAGCCCGCGAAGCCGCCCAGCGACTGCGCGATATGATCGGCGACATTCCCGACGCGGAAAATGTCGAGGTGAACTACACGTTCAATGATCCCGATACGGGCATCGAATTCGCCATCAGCCATCCGGATCTGGATATTCTCCAAGCGGCGGTGGAAGACCTAAAAGATCATCTGCGCAGCTATGAAGCGCTGTTCGATGTGCGTGACAATCTGAACAGCACGGTGGACGAAATCCGCCTGACACTGAAGCCCGGCGCGGAACAGCTCGGGGTTACTCTGGGCGAAGTGACCCGGCAGGTGCGCCAAGCCTATTTCGGCGAAGAACTCCAGCGCCTGCCCCGCGAGGACGGCGACGTGCGGGTTTATGTGCGCTACCCGGTCGAAGCGCGGCGCACGCTCCAGAGCCTGGAAGACTTCCGTGTCCGCACAGCAGACGGGCGGGAAGTGCCGCTGTTCTCGATTGCCGATGTGGAGTTCGCGCCTGGTTTGAGCCGGATCAATCGCCGGGAACGCCAGCGTTCGGCCGTGGTGAGCGCAGAGCTGCGCGACGATGTGCGCGGCACCATCATGGAAGATTTGGAAGAGAACTATTTCCCGGAATGGGAACTGCGCTATCCCGGTGTCAATCGCGGGGCGATCGGCTCGGCGGAGGGTGAAGCGGATTTTATTTCGGAGATCTCGGCGCTCTATACGGTGGCGTTCCTGGCCATGTACGCCATGCTCGCCATTGCGTTCGGCTCCTATTATCAGCCGCTGTTGATCATGACGGCGATCCCCTTTGGCTTTATGGGCGCGGTCTATGGGCACCTCATGTTCGGGGTCACCATGGCGCTCTTTTCCTATTTCGGGATCGCGGCGGCGGCCGGGGTGGTGGTGAACGACAATCTGGTGCTTGTGGACTCAGTCAATCGCATGATTGAAGAGGGCAAGGGCGTCTTTGAGTCCCTGGTGGACTCTGGGGTGTCGCGCTTCCGCCCGATCATCTTGACCTCGGTCACCACATTTATCGGGCTGGTGCCGATGATGGTCGAGCGCTCGACCGACGCCCAGTTCCTCAAACCCACGGTGATCTCACTCGCCTTCGGAGTGCTGTTCGCGACGACGGTGACGTTGCTCCTGGTCCCGGCCCTTTACGGGGTGGGCGTGGATATTGGCCGCTTCTTCCATTGGGCATGGACGGGCGAGGAGCTGCCACCGCTGGGCGAAGGCCGTTCGGGCGGACGTTACAACGCCTAAGCCATGCAAAACGCCCTCCCGGCGGACCGGGAGGGCGTTTGCCGTCTGATGATCTTCCGTCTGCGGATCAAGCCGAGGCTTTGTGGTCGCCCCGCACGGCGTCGATTGAGGCGGAGATCACCTCACGCGCCTTGTCCAGGCCGCCCCATTCGCGCACTTTCACCCATTTGTTGGGCTCCAGATCTTTATAGTGTTGGAAGAAGTGCACGATGCGTTCCACCAGAATGTCCGGCAGATCCGTGTATTCCGTGATCTTGTCGTAGTACTGGGTCAGCTTTGGGTGCGGCACAGCCAGCACCTTTTCATCCGTCCCCTTCTCATCTTCCATGAGCAGCACGCCAACTGGGCGCACGCGCACCACCGCGCCCGGCACCAGTGCGCGCGAGCCAACCACCATCACATCCATGGGATCGCCGTCCTCGGACAAGGTGTGCGGAATGAAACCGTAGTTACAGGGATAGCGCATGGAGGTGTAGAGGAAGCGGTCCACGAACATGGCGCCAGAAGGTTTGTCGATTTCGTATTTGATGGGCTCGCCCCCAAGCGGCACCTCAATCACGACATTACAGTCATCCGGCGGATTCTGGCCGGTGGAAATCTTATCCAAGTCCACGACAGACCCTCTTTTTCATGAAGATGGAACACGCGGCGCGCGGGTGGCGCCTGCACGGCGATCTCAGGCCCTCGATACACCCCCTAGGCCCAAGATCTTCGGCAGCATGCTGCATTGCAGTATGCCGGTCAATGATTGTGCCCGGTACGGGGTTGCCATGCCCGCGACTCAGTCTTGCAGGGAGAGGTTTCAGGTGGATAAAGCGGCGTAGATGCGATCCACATCCTCGGCGCGGGCCAGTTCGGTGCCGGGTGTCAGGACGGCAGCGGTGCCAGCGGCAATGGCATAGCGCGAGGCATCGGCGACGGAACGCCCGTCAAACAGCGCTTTTGTGAGGGCGGCCACGAAACTATCACCGGCGCCGACCGTGCTGACGGGCTTGACCTCCGGCCCTTTCAGCCGCGTGGCGCCGTCGGCGGTGACAATCAGCGCGCCGCGCTTGCCCAGCGTGATGACGATGACGCGCGCGGCGGTGCGGTCCAGCAGAGCGCAAGCCTCGGCTTCTTCCTCGTCCTCGGATGCCGGCTCACGGCCCATAAAATCGGTGAGTTCTTCCTCGTCGAGTTTAAGCACATGCATGGGCGCGCCGATGGCCGCCTTCAGGGCCAGCCCTGAGGTGTCGAGCAAGAAGCGGGCGCCCTGCTCTTCCACCGCTTGCGCCATTTGGGCGTAGAGATCGTCAGGACAACCGGGCGGCAGACTCCCGCTCGCGACCACCATGCCATCCCGGCCGGCCAATGCGCGCACAGTCGTAAGCGCCCCGCCCCATTCGGCGTCACTCAGGGTGGGTCCGGGCATGATGAAGCGGTACTGGGTCTCGGCCGCCCGGTCATAGATCATGACACTTTCACGGGTCGTACCGGCGAGCGGCTGCACGACCGGATCAAGCCCTTGCGCGCGGATCAATTGCTCCAACACACTGCCCGTGGGGCCGCCAGCCGTGATGAACGGCACGCTGGACCCGCCCAAGGCCTTGATGACTCGCGACACGTTGACCCCGCCCCCGCCGGGCTCGGCACTGGGCTCGGAACACCGCAGTTTCTCGCGCGCCACCAGCTTGGCGATACTGGCGGTGCGATCGAGCGCCGGGTTCAGGGTCACGGTCACAATACGGGTCATCGCTGCTCTCCCACTCCTAATTCGCCGGCGAGCCGTTCCAGGAAGGTGCGCACTTCGCCGGTGCTGCGGATGCGGAACGATGCCGTGGTGGGCATGGGCTTGTCATTGACCACGATCCCGATGCCCCGGCCCAAGAGCGCGTCGAAGGCGTCTTGATCGGTGACATCATCGCCCAGATAGAATGTCAGGACATCCGGGCCCTCAAGCCGCAGAGCATCCAGGAGATAGAGAAGCGCTTTGCCTTTGTCCCAGTCGATGCGCGGGCGCAGCTCGAACACCTTCTTGCCGCCGGTCTTGCGCAGCTTGGGATAGCGGATGGCCATTTCATCCACCGCCGCTTCGACAATGGGAAAGTCCGTTTCGGACACGAGCCGATAGTGGACGGCAATGGCAAAGGATTTATCCTCGACCAGCGCCCCTTCGATCTCGGCCAGGTGATCACGCAGATGCCGTGCGGCCTCCCCGATCAGGGGACGGATCGCCTCGCCGTCCTGCTGCACAAAGCGCAGACCATCCGGGCCTTCCATGTCAAAGCCGTGACTACCCGCATACACGACACCGTCGAGGCCGACGAAGCCGCGCACCTCTTCTTTCATTCGCCCACTGATGAACGCGACTTGTGTCTGTTCCGCCAGCCGCCCAATGACCGAGCGCATAGCCGGATCGAGAATGGCGTCCTCGGGCCGGTCGACGATGGGCGTGACCGTGCCGTCATAATCGAGGAACACGGCGACGCGCTTGCCGCGCATGGCCGAGGTAATGGCATTCATGGAGTTCAGCGCCAGCGGCGGGCCACTCCCCGGCAGCAACTCGCTCAGATCCGCCACCACAATGTCCGCGCCCGCCGCCATGAGAAGCCCCGCGCGGGCAAAGCGGTCAACGCCGACCACGAGACCAAAGCCACCGGCACGCCCCGCCGCGACGCCCGCGGCGGTGTCATCCACGATCACCGTCCGCGCTGGCGCAATGCCCAAACGCTTGGCCGCTTCCAGGAACATGTCAGGTGTTGGCTTGGATTGGAGATTAAGGCTGTCCACATCGCGCGCATCCAGGATCACATCCACATCCACGTCGATGCCGCCAGCTTCCAGAATGGCGTGCGCCTCGCGGCTTGCCGAGACCAGCGCAATTTTCACGCCCTGGACCCGGGCGTTGTCGATCAGCTCCACGGAGCTGGGAAAGATCTCAACGCCTTGCGCCGCCAACAGCGCCTGAAAGCGCGTTTCTTGATCCGTGGCAAGGCGACGCAGGAGCGTGTCGTCCACAGCCACGGCCCGGGCATCAAAAAAGGCTCGGGCGCCGGCAATCGGATCCTGGCCATCCAGATGCGTCAGATAATCCTGTTCCGCGTCAAAAGGTTTGAAGGGCCGCCCGCCCGCGCGGTCCCGCAAGACCGAATCGCACACGGCTTTCCAGGCCGCCGCGTGCAGCACATCCGTGCGCGTCACGACGCCATCAAGATCGAGGATCAGACCCTCAAGCCCTCCCAGCGACACCAGCGCAGGCGCGGTATCGGCAAGCGACGGCATTTGGAAGGACGCCTCCCAGGGATCGGGGACGCTGTCGGGCATAGCTTGAGCTCCATGGCGGCGGCGACACTGGGGCCGCGTGTCACAAGGTCAATGATTTCAAACACTTGGACATACAGTGCCAGCATTGCGGGCAACGCCAGCGGCCTCTTCGTCGCACGCTTTCGCAGCCCGCTCAAGGGGGGCGCGCCCACCCGTGGCCGTGGTCACGCTGGTCGTGCGTCAGTGTGCAGGTGAGTTTCTTTCCAGCCGATCAAGTCGCATCGGTTTTGATGGAGGGAAGCATTGTTTTCCCGCCCGTTCTCAGTGTATCAGGCGCGCAGAGCGTGTCTCAACACCGCGCCACAGCGCACGCTCGCCTCGCGGATCCACCGGCGCCTCTGATCACGCAGCACATGGAGGACGACCATGGCCACCATCAGCTTCTTCAACGATTTCAACATTAATGAGGTCGACAAGAAGACCTATAAAAACGGCAATCTGGTACCGGGCGGCTTACCCAATTCATTCGCGGTCATTCTAGAGCCGGATTTGGCCACCTTGAATTTCCAGGGCTTCGGGTTTGAACTCAACAACAAAGGCGAGCCGACCGACGGCACCATCACGTTCGTGTCCTTCTTCCCAGGCAATGACTCCGATCTGGCGATTAGCGCGTCCAGCCTCAATGTGGACGTCAATGATGTGGTGAAGCTTGCCAAAAAAGGCAATGTGGAAGGCATTTTTGAAATTTTCTTCGGCGGCAACGACACGATCCCGCAGGTCCCCACTCCGACCCCAGACAATTTCATCAATGGCTTCGGTGGCACCGACACGGTGATCTATAGCGGCAATCGCGACGAATACACCGTGGTCGACAACAATGGTGTCGTGACCGTCACGGACAATACCCCCGGCCAGTCGATCCTTGATGACGACGGCACCGATGAACTTCGCAATGTTGAAATCATTCAGTTTGCCGACCAAAGCATCCAAATCGATACCAGCCAAAGCGGCGGTGACGACAAGGAAGAAAAGAGCAAGAACAAAGGCAAAGAGGTCAACGTCGTGGACGGTACCGCCGATGCCGAGCAACTGGACGGCACGGACGGGGATGATCTCATCGAAGGCCTTGGTGGGAACGACATCCTGAACGGTCTCGGTGGCAAAGACACCCTGGAAGGCGGTCAGGGCGATGACACGATGAATGGCGGCGACGGCAAGGACATGCTGTTCGGGGATGCCGGCAACGACATTTACATCCTCGGCAAAGGCGATAAAGCGTTCGAAGACGCCGGCAATGGCGATGCGGACGAAATTCGCGCCGAGAAGAAAATCAAACTGGGCGACAATTTCGAGAACGCCACGCTGCTGGGTCAGGGCAAAGGCAAGATCAAAGGCAATGATGCCGACAACGTCCTGGTCGGCAACAATGGCGACACCAAGATTGACGGCGGTGACGGCGATGACGTCATCGACGCGGGCGGCGGGCGCAATAAAGTCAAAGGCGGTGACGGCGAGGACATCTTCGTGTTCCCGGGCGGCATCGTGAACAACCTGGACGACAACACGACTGTCATCCGCGACTTCGAGGTGGGCGAAGACCGGATCTCCCTGACCGGGACCACTATTGCCAATTTCGACCAAGTGCTGGCGCTGGCCAATGACGGTAAGAAAGGCGTGGAAATCTCGGGCGACGGCGGCGTGTTCGTCCTGTCGAAAGTAGACCTTGAGGAGCTGAGCGCCTCGGACTTCATCTTCCCAGCGTTTTGATCCGGGTCCATCCAGTTTAAACGCGCAAAGCCGGCCGGGGTGTTTCTCGGCCGGTTTTCTCGTAAGTGGTCCCGGTTCCGGTCAGAAGGCACCTTGGCCGCATGACGGCGCGGGCATGCCCGGTCATGACGCGTGAGATGGCACCCCCGGCAGGGCTCGAACCTGCAACCGTCCGCTTAGAAGGCGGATGCTCTATCCAATTGAGCTACGGGGGCATGGCGGGCGCGGGGCCAGGCCTTCATGGGTCCGCGCCTTAATGGCTCAGGCCTTAATGGGTCAAGGCCTTAATGGGTCCAAGGCTCGACGCGGTCGTAGGCGAAATTCTCCGCATAGGTCTGCTCTTTGGGCAGGCTGTCCTGCTCGTCAATGACCTCATGGGGAATGTTGTTGCGCTGGGCGTAGGCCACCGCTTCCTCGCGAGTGTCAAAGTAAAGCCGCACCTGGCTCTCTGTTTCGCCGGAACTGGTCCAGCCCATCAGCGGGTCGGCCCGGCGGGCTTCCTCGCGCTCGAACTCCAGCACCCACCGCTGAGTGTTGCGCTTGCCCGACTGCATGGCCGTCTTGGCCGGTCTGTAAATGCGCGCCAGCATGATCGAAATCCCGACTCCGTCTTCGCAAAATGGTGCGTTAGCTATAGACCGATCCCCCGGCCATGGCGAGGGGCGCACGCGGTATGGAACCTGCAGCGCGCCCTGCCAGGCCCTTTTGCCTCTCAAAACGGCACACCCCTGCGTGCCTAGACTCGCCTGGAGCCCATGACCGCGCTCGCCACGCTCACTGCCAAAGCCCTTGTGACTGTCCTTGAGACCGGCCATGCGCGCGGGCGCTATGGGGCGCTTGAGGGGGTCCCCGGCCCACGGGGGGCGCTGACCTATGGGATCGCGGGCGCGCGCGTGGCCGACGGCACGTTGGGGACCTTGGTGGAGCGCTATGCGGGCGCATCGCAGGCGCGGTTGGGCAAGGCGCTGGCCATGCTGCTGCCGCCCTTGCGCGATCGCAATCCGGCGCTCCATGGGGATGTTTACTTTCATAATTTGCTGCGCGCCGCCGCCGATGACCCGGTGATGCAGGCGCTCCAGGACGCAAGCTGGGACGCCGCCTTTTGGGACCCTGCGCTGACGGGGGCGCGCAAGCACGGGCTGGAGACGCCGCTGGGCCTGGCGGTGCTGGCGGACAGTTTAGGTCAGGGGGGCTTTGAAACCCTGCGCCGGCGCATCGTGAAAGAGCACGGCCCCGTCAACGAAATCGGAGAACCGGCCTGGTTGACCGCCTACGCCACGGCGCGTGCCGACTGGCTGGCCGGCCATCGGACGCGGGCGCTTCGGGACAGCGTGGGCCGCATGCGGGTGTTCCAGACGCTTATGCGGCTTGGCAATTGGGACTTGCGGCTGCCGCTCGTCATCCACGGGGTGGAGATCGACGCGGCGCTGCTGACGGGACCGGCACCGGGCACGTATGACGGCCCGGGCCTGGGCAGCCGGACTGTGCAGCTTGAGCAGCCGCTGGTGCGCGGGGGCGATGTGCGGGCGGTCCAGTTGGCGCTGTCCGGGCTCACCGTGGGACGGGACCTGCTCGCGGACGGGATTTATGGTCCGGTCACGCAAGAGGCGGTGCGCGGCCTGCAAGATGCCATGGGCATTGCGGTCACGGGCGTGGTGGACGCGGCCACCCTCGCCTTTCTGCCGCTTTGACACTCGCTCACCGGTCGGTGCGCTCGGCCAGGATGCGCATATTATCCTCATGGGTCTTGCGGTCGATGCGATAGAGCGACACGCACAGCACCGAGGCGACATAGGTCAGGAAAATCACCGGCACATAAATCCAACCCAGACGCGTGACCAAGGCAGGATCAACCTCACCGGGCTGTGCCGCCGCCGGGAACCCCACCACAGTCAGCAGAATGCCGGCGATGAAGAGACCCAGGCCGGAGACCAGTTTCTGCGTGAACGTGCGCGCCGAATAGAACAGCCCTTCCGAGCGCCGTCCCGTCACCACCGCGCTGTCCTCCACCACATCCGCCACCATGGATGCCATGATGATCTGCGTGGCGATAATCAGCGCAATATCCACAGTGGAAATTAGCACCAGCAGCGGCAACAGGATGGGATCACCGTTTTCGGGAAAGAAGCCGATCAGGCGCAGGAAATAGGGCAGCGGCGCCAGGGTGAAGGCGATGAAGCCAATGCTCATGGCCGCCTGGCGCTTGCCGAGCCAATGGGACGCCGCCGGTGCAATTCGAAAGGCCAGAAGCGCGGATATCACAAAGCCATAGATGAAATAGATGACCTGATCCGTATTCAGCTCCCAGAAAAACGTCACGAAATAGTAGTTCAGAGACTGGCTGAGCCCTTGGCCCAGAGCGAAGAACACCATCGCCAGAAACAGCGCCAGGAAGGAGCGGTTAGACAGGGTCTCGAGCACTTCCCGGGTCGCTTCGCCCCAAGACAGGCGCGGCCGCGGGCTGGGCTGGGGCAACGTGGGAATGAGGTGATGCGTGCCCGCGGCGGAAATGAAAATGAAGATCAGCATCAAGACGGCCGCGATCGTGCCGTAAGTCTCATACCCCTCCCGGTTCAAAATGCCGAAAGGCTGGGCTTCCGTTGGCACCAGCAGAAAGCCGAACGCAGCCATGGCGATCAGCAACCCGCCAGCCCACCCAAACAGGTAGCGGTAGCCGATAATGCTGGTGCGCTGATCGTAATCGCCCGTGAGTTCAGGCGTCATGGCGGTACTGGGCACTTCGTACAAGGTCAGGCTGGTGCGCACCAGGACGGCCATGATCACGAGATAGAAGAACTGCCCCGTCCCTGAAAGACCATCGGGCACATTCCAGAAAAAGAAGTAAGCCCCGGCAACGGGAATGATGGCGCCATACATGAAAGGGTGACGACGCCCCAGGGACGAGCGCAGTCGATCCGACCAATTGCCCACGATGGGATCCGACAGTGCGTCAATGCACAGCGCGACAAAGCCCGCCAATGCCACAGTCGCGGCCGGCATGCCCAGCACTTGATTGTAGAAAATCAGCAGGAAGTAGTTAAAGCCATTTTCTTTGATGCCATACGCCGCCGCCCCAATACCGTAGGCCAGCTTGGTCGACAGGGGCACGCGCTTGGGCGGCACCTGGATCTGCGCGGCTTGCTCCACTGTCACCCGCTTTGCTCCCTGCCCGGTTTTTCTCGTCTCCACTGGTTGCCAGCGTGACAGAGTTTTCAGAAACCGCCAATGGCCGGCGCACATTTCGGGCCCGGGATCCACATGAGGGGTCTAGATGGTTCGAAAATTGGTCGGGGCGCTCAGATTCGAACTGAGGACCCCCTGCTCCCAAAGCAGGTGCGCTACCAGGCTGCGCCACACCCCGACCGGATCCGCGTCTGCGAATGAGCTCTCTGCTTAACGGCTGCGCCGCCGCGACGCAACGCACAGCATGGCCCAACCCAAAATCGGCCACAGGGTTTGCCGTAAGGCCATGACTTGCCTAGAGTTGCAGATGGTGTGGGGTGCTCTGGGCAGCAACCGTAAGGTGGCCCAGACGACGAGAGGGGCAACAGCATGGACGACGACAAGACGAAAGACTCAGACCGCCAAGACACGCCGGGCCAGACGCCCGGCGAGCAAGCCGAGCAGAGCCATCCGGCACCCGGCGAGACATTGCAACCATTGGGCCGGGAGCAAGGCGGGCCCGGCAAACCAGACGCCAAGGAAGGTCTCGGCCCCGCCGGCCTGCCCCCCCATCAGGGGGGAGACGAAAACAAGGCCCCGGACCTAGACGAGGCCATGCAATACAGCCGGTCGGCCACCTACAAGACCATCGACAAAGAGGCGGAAGCCCTTGGCAAAAAACTAAACGGCTTTGTCGATCCCTTCACGGCCCAGATCCGCTTTCTGATCTTCGCCGCTGCGGTCTCGGTGCATCTGTGTTTGATCTTGAGCCTTGGCTGGCTGTTCTTAGATGTTGTGCCTTGCAGCGGCACAGGGCTCGTCTGCGCGGCCCGCCATGGCGTGGCTCTTATACCGGCCTTGGCCGTGGTCTTGGTCATGATGGTCTTCTGGGCAGCCATTTCGGCGCGCTTTCCCTTCCTGCATAACAAAGTGCATCACTGTCTCTATGAAGACCTGATCAATACGCTGAAGAACGATACGCACCGCTATTTTGGAGAGTACCGGGCACGGGACACGGAGGATGCCGCGCTGGCCCTGCTTGGCCTCATGAAGATCCGGGCGCGGAATGTGGAGATGTATCACACGGTCTGGCTGATGCCGTTGATCATGGGGCTCAACCAGTTTCGGGCCCGGGTGACGCGCGGACTGTGGGTGTTGGCGCCACCTTTGATCCTGGCGGCCCTGGCCCTGGCATTTTATGTGGGCTATCGCAGCGCGGCGGCAGGCGGCATCGGGGCCTTCAGTGCGGAAATGCTCGATACCGTGACGGCGGATCCCGTTTTCGCGGTTTTCGTTGCCTTGAGCGTGGCGACGGCCTTTCTGCCACTGGCGGTGGGAGACTGGATTGCGGGATCCTTGAACGAGGAACTCAAACATGTCCTCGACCTGAAACAGTATCCGTTCACGGACATCAAGGACACGGTGCTGGCGCGCTACAAAGAACTGGGGGACCTAACGCCAGCGGACGACGGGGAAACCACGTTGCAGCCCCAGACCTTTGATGTGTCCGCGTTCATCGTGAACATCTTTTACAAGATCAACTGGCAGTTGCGGAAGTGGGAAACCAGCCGCCGCTTCTGAGGGATCGTCGCCGGACGGGTGGCGTGATGGCGCGTCATGGGCCATCCTGCCGCCCGTTCGGTGAGTCCTAACAGGCGGTGTCCGTGTCATGCATAGCGAGTCCGATCTGCAACCCTTGTCGCCGTTGGATGGGCTGATGCTCGCCCTGTTTCGATGGTTTGCGCTGGTGCTGGCGGTTTTGTCCGCCGCGGGGCTGGTGATCGCGCTCGGGTTGCTGGCGTTCGGATCGGATCGCGGTGGCGGCCGCCTCGAACGCGCGACTTTGGACGTGTTCATGGACCGTCAGGAGGCCGGCGAGGTGCCCGCCGCCCCGCGCACCGCTATCTTCACCTATGCCCCCGAAGACACCCGCGAAGCCGCCTATCAAGACCTTTACAACCGGGTGCTCGACACGGCGCGGCGCTATGACATGCTGAGCGATCCCCAGGCCCTGGTGGATACGGTCAACGGCGCCATTAAAGAGTTCGATTTGTCGGACCATCCCGATGATGGGACCTTCGCCTACGTCTATCTGACCCGCCTCAATGCCCTCGCCGAAACGCTGGCGGCGCGCCGCAACACCGGCACGGTCCCCGAAACGGTGGGCCTGGAAAGCGTCGCCGAATGGCTGCGCGCAGAAGTGCGCGAGGCCATGCTGAGGGAGGCGGCCCCGGCCAGCGGGCGCTCTTTGCTGGCGGACCGCGGGGCTCTGGCGTTTCTCTGTGCCATTGTGTTTTTAGTCTCAAGCACCGTCTGGGCCGTGCTGACAGCCATCGCGCAGGGGCGCGCGGTTTGGGACGGGCCACACGAGCACATCGACTGACGCCGGTGACGCGTCAGTCGGGCGTCTGCGGGCGCAGGCGATACACCCGCACCGTTTCCGATGCGACGGCGCGGCCATCCTCCAGCCGACAAAAGCGCACACCGACCGCGTTCTGTGGGCTTTGATCGGTAATGTGGTGCGGCTGCTCTTCGTGCTGAGCGTGGGGCTGGTGCTTTATCGCCAGGGTGTGCCGAGCATGGCGGATCTTTACACGGTGGTGGCGCTCGGCGTGGTGCTGTACGGCACGTTCATTGCTGGGTCCGTGTGGCTTGGTGCGTGGCGGGCCTAGAGCCTTTCAATGCAGACCAGATCCTTGAAAGCGCGCGAGGTCCTTGTCTTGGCGCGCTTTCAGGGCGGAAAACCGCACACACTTTTCCTGAAAGCGCGCTAGAAATGCTGAAAGCCGCTGCCAGACAGCACAAGCGGCAAGCCTGACGCGTCAGTGATGGTGACGCCGGGAGGACCCGCCTCCACACGACCGATCGGCGTGATGGGGACGCCCGCGGCCGCGGCTGTCTCCCGGAGGTCTGCTTCTTGGTCCGGGCCCAGCGTAAAGAGCAGTTCGTAGTCGTCACCGGCTGCAATGGCCTGCTCGCGGGACCAGAGGCCTTGTGCAATGGCGGCCTGGGCGGCCCCCGACAGGGGCACGGCGTCCAGCTCCAGGGTCACGGCCACACCGGAGGCGCCGGCGATATGGCCAGCGTCCTGGGCAAGACCGTCGGAGATGTCGAGACAAGCACTGGCGAGACCGCCCAACACACGGCCCAGGGCCAGGCGCGGCTCCGGGACCTGATAGCGTGCGGCGAGGAAGGCGCCATGCTCCGCCGTCAGACCATCCGCCCGCCCCTGAAGCACCGCCAAGCCCAAACCGCCATCGCCGATGGTCCCCGAGACATAGACTGTCTCTCCCGGCCGCGCGCCGCTGCGCGTGAGGGCTTGGCCACGCTCCACAAAACCTAGTGCGGTGACAGACAAGGTCATGGGGCCGGGCGTGGCCACCGTGTCACCGCCCCCCATGGACACGCAGAACGTGGCCAGATCCTTGCGCAGCCCATCCGCAAAGCCGGCGATCCAGTCTTCGGCGATATCCTGCGGCCAGGCAGTGGCCAGAAAGACATGGGACGGCTCGGCCCCCATGGCGGCAAGATCAGACAGGTTCACGCGCAAGAGTTTGCGCGCCACCAAAGCGGCTGGATCGGTGCTGAGGAAATGACGATCGGCGACCATTGCGTCGGTTGTGACCACCAGATCGCGTCCGCCCGGCAGCGGGATCACGGCCGCATCATCGGTGAGCCCCAGGGCGCCCGGTCCGGCCAACGGCGCGAAGTGGCGGGCGATCCACTCGAATTCGCGCATGGGACCGGCCTAGAGCATGTCAGGCTGACGCGGCGCGCCGGTCAGGTCGCGGCGTGAGCGGGCGATAGAATCGAGAGCGCCATTGACGAACCCCACTTCCTCAGCGGGAAAGAACGCATGCGCCACATCCACATACTCGTTGATGATGACCTTGGGCGGCACGTCATCGCGGCCCAAAAGCTCATAGGTCGCGGTGCGCAAGAGGGCGCGCAAAATACTGTCGAGGCGCTCAAGCCGCCAGGAGCTGGAGAGGATACTATTCACGGTCTGGTCGATATCGTCCTGGCGATCAATGACACCGCGCACCAGATCGGTAAAAAAAGGTTCGTCGGCTTCGTGCAAACGCTGGCCGTAAAGCTCTTGGCCCAGACGATGATGGACGAATTCCTCCACGATTTCGCGCGCGCCGCGTCCGGAGATTTCCATCTGATAGAGAGCCTGTACAGCGGCAAGCCGGGCAACGCTGCGCCCGCCACGAAGGTCACTGGCCTGGGATCCCTCGCTCATCGGGGCACCCCGAAGCGCTGTTTGAGGCGCATCTGCGTGAGCAGCGCATCGGCGGAGAAGCCGCCCTTGTTGCCTTGCGTGCGGTTGGCGCGGGCCATGGCCTGATCCCGCGTGTCCACGGTGAGAATGCCATTGGCCAAGGCGACTTTCTCGGTGATGGCGAGATCCATCAATCCGCGAGCGGATTCGCCGGCCACGATGTCATAGTGCGAGGTCTCCCCGCGGATCACGCAGCCCAGCGCCAAGTAACCCGCATAAAAGGGCGGCCGTTTCAGGTCCGACCCTTGGGCAAAGGCAATGGCAGCGGGGATTTCCAAAGCGCCCGCCACGGTGACGCGCTCATAGGTGACCCCGACGGCATCAAAGGCGGCCGTGGCGCCGGCCACCAGTTCATCGGCAATGTCCTCGTAGAAGCGTGCTTCGACGATCAATACGTTGTGGCTCAAACCCCGTCCTCCGTTTTGCCGCCCCGCCCGCCCGGGCCTCGCAGCGGAATCGCCCGATGCCCAGTGACCCGCAGGCCGTACCCATCCAGCCCCACGATCTTGCGAGGATTATTGGACAGCAGGATCATATCGCGCACGCCCAGATCGAGCAGGATTTGTGCGCCGACGCCATATTCTCGCAGCGAGCCGGCGTCCGCTGCTGGTGCTTCACTGGTGTCCGTGCGTTCGATCTTGGCCCCATAGCGGGTCAACAGATCAGAGACCGCCGTGGGACGCGCTTCACGGATCAACACCACAATACCGCGCCCCGCCTGGTCGATCATGCGCATGGCCTCGGCGAGCTGGCCGCTGCCACCGCCGGCAACGCCGATAACATCTTCAAAGACATTGACCGCATGCATGCGTACCAGCACCGGCTCATCGGTGCTGATATCCCCTTTCACCAGCACCAAATGCTCCGCATAGGCAAGCCTGTTCACATAAAGCATGACCGACCAAGCGCCCGCATGCTCTGTGGTCAAATCACCTTGGGCCGTGCGATGCAGAAAGTGGTCATAGCGACGGCGATAGCGGATCAGATCTTCGATGGTGCCAAGCTTGAGGTCGTGGCGCTTGGCGATTTCGATCAGATCGGGCAGCCGGGCCATGGAGCCGTCATCATTCATGATCTCGCAGATCACCCCGGCCGGATAAAGGCCCGCAAGCCGCGCGATATCGACGGCTGCCTCCGTATGGCCAGCGCGCACGAGCACACCGCCATCCCGCGCCACCAGGGGAAACACATGCCCCGGCGTCGCGATATCGGCAGGCCCTTTGGCCGCGTCAATAGCGACCGCAATGGTCCGCGCGCGATCATGGGCGGAAATGCCGGTGGAGACACCCTCCCGCGCTTCGATAGAAACGGTGAAGGCGGTCTGATGGCGCGACTGATTGTGCGCAGACATCAATTCCAAGTTCAGATGCGCGACCCGCTCGGCAGTGAGAGAGAGGCAGACCAGACCGCGGCCATGCTTGGTCATGAAATTGATGGCCTCGGGCGTCGCCATTTGCGCGGGAATGACGAAATCGCCCTCATTCTCGCGATCTTCCGCATCCACCAAGATGAACATGCGCCCGTTGCGCGCATCTTCAATCACATCCTCGATGGGGGACAGCGCACTGGGGTCGATGGGCGCCTGATCTGTGGCGGCGGTCATGCCATCTCCTTCAGCCGCGACACGTAGCGCGCCAGGACATCAATTTCCAGATTGACCGCGTCCCCGACCCGGGCGGCGGAAAACGCCGTATGGGTCCAGGTATGGGGGATAATGTTCAATGAGAAGCGGGTGCGCTCGGCCTGATTGACCGTCAAAGAGACCCCATCGACCGCAATGGAGCCCTTTTGGGCCACAAAGGGCGCGAGACCCTCGGGAAGGCCGATCCAGACGGTGGTGGAGCCGTCCACCGGCGTCATCTCTTCGATGCGGCCGACCCCGTCCACATGGCCTTGCACGATATGCCCGCCCAACTCGTCGCCCACTTTCAGAGCCCGTTCCAAATTGATGGGCGTATCCGGGCGCCAGGCACCAAGAGTGGTGACGCGCAAGGTCTCGGCAGAGACATTGGCGGCGAACCAGGCGCGCCCCGCCGCCTCGCCCTTGTCCACGAGCGTGAGGCAGACGCCGGAACAGGCAATGGATGCGCCAAGCGCCACCGGCGTCAGGTCATATCCGGTCCAGATCTCCACACGCGTGTCGCCGCCCTGCCCGGCCGGCGTGACGCCGCGCACCGCGCCCACATCCGTAATGATGCCCGTGAACATGTTCGCGCCTGCCTTGTTTGTCTTGGTTTTCCTTGGACTGATTGTTTTGATCAGTCGTCACCGTCGTCACCCGAACGGGTCAACTCGTTCAGCTCCCCAACGAAATCCTCGAAATCGCTGACTTCGCCGAAATTGCGGTACACGGAGGCAAAGCGCACATAGGCCACTTTGTCTGTCGCCGCCAAAGCCTCCATCACCATCTCCCCGATAGCGTTGGAGGTGATCTCGCTATCACCGGTACTCTCCAGACGCCGCACAATGCCAGAGACCATGCGCTCGATCTGCTCGGGCTCAATGGGGCGCTTGCGCAGCGCGAGCTGCACTGAGCGCGAAAGCTTGTCCCGATCGAAAGGGACTTTCTTGCCATTGCGCTTGAGCACGGTCAGCTCGCGCAGCTGCACCCGCTCAAAGGTCGTAAAGCGGCCGCCACAGGCGGGACAGTAGCGCCGCCGACGAATGGCGGCGCTGTCTTCGGTGGGACGGGAGTCCTTCACCTGGGTTTCCTGACTGCCACAAAAGGGACACCGCATCACGCAACCTCACACCGTCCCGTGCCTTCTCAGCGGCCCGGATAGATGGGGAATTGACCGCACAGGTCTTTGACCTTGGCGGCCACGGCCGTCTCCACCGCGCCATTGCCCTCTGCGCCATTGCGCGCCAAACCGTCGAGCACTTCGGCGATATAGGCGCCCACGCTCTGGAACTCCGACACGCCGAAGCCGCGTGTGGTCCCGGCAGGCGTGCCAAGGCGCACCCCGGACGTGACGGCGGGCTTTTCCGGATCAAAGGGAATGCCGTTTTTGTTGCACGTGATCCGGGCGCGATCGAGCGCCTCTTCCGCCACATTCCCCGTCACGCCCTTGGGGCGCAGATCCACCAACATCACATGGGTATCCGTGCCGCCGGCTACCATATCAAGCCCCGCCTCTACCAAAGTCGCGGCCAAAGCCCGGGCGTTCTCAACGATGGTGCGCGCATAGACTTTGAAATCCGGTTGCAGCGCTTCACCAAAGGCCACGGCTTTCGCGGCAATCACATGCATGAGCGGGCCACCCTGAAGCCCTGGGAAAACAGCGGAATTGAACTTCTTCCCCAGATCCTCGTCATTGGACAGGATCAGGCCCCCGCGTGGGCCCCGCAGTGTTTTGTGCGTGGTGGTCGTCACCACATGGGCGTGCTCCAGCGGGTTCGGGTGCGCGCCCCCGGCGACGAGCCCGGCAAAATGGGCCATGTCCACCTGGAAGTAAGCGCCAACACTGTCCGCGATCTCGCGGAAGCGCTTGAAGTCGATGATCCGGGGATAGGCGGAACCACCGGCCAGGATCAGCTTGGGCTTGTGCTCTTCAGCCAGGCGAGCCACTTCATCATAATCAATCAAGTGATCGTCTGCGCGCACGCCATATTGAACCGCGTTGAACCACTTGCCGGACAAGTTGGGCTTGGCGCCGTGGGTCAAATGACCACCGGCATCCAGGCTCATCCCAAGAATGGTGTCGCCCGGCTTGATCAGCGCCAGACACACGGCCTGGTTGGCCTGGGCGCCGGAATGGGGCTGCACATTGGCATAAGCGCAGGAAAACAACTGCTTCGCCCGGTCGATGGCGAGCGCTTCGGCCACGTCCACATATTCACAGCCGCCGTAATAGCGCCGGCCCGGATAGCCTTCGGCATATTTGTTGGTCAGCACGCTGCCCTGCGCTTCAAGCACAGCCTGGCTGACAATGTTTTCCGACGCGATCAGTTCGATCTGATCCTGCTGGCGGCGCAGTTCGCCGGTGAGTGAGGCATACAGCTCCGGGTCACGCTCCGCCAGAGACTGGCCAAAAAACGCAGAAGACCCGACAAGAGAAGACTGGGGCGATGACAAGGACATGACGCGCCTCCTTGAACCTGTGTTGGCAAGAACCGTGTGACTGGGGGGCCGGAAAGAGAGGCACCCTACTCCAAGCCCGACACAAGATATAGGGCCTAGAACGCGCGTTGCGCCCATTTCGGCGCAAGCCCCGCCGCGGCCAAGGAGCGCGGCGGAGCGAAGATCATCAGGCGTGGCCTTAGCGCGAGGTCTGGAACCCGTCCACCGCCGCATCGACGGCGCGCTCGATGGCCTCGGGCTGGTCGTCATACGCCAGGTGGGGCGTGTCGTCCCAAACGACCTTGAGCGGCGTGGTAGCGGGGACCGCCGCTTCATGCCGGCGCGCGGCATTGGGCAGGAAACAATTGTCACCATGGATCATGAGCCAGGGCACAGTCAGGCGACGCGTGGCGGTGATGGACTCATAGGCGAGCAGGTCCGCATCGCTCATGACGGCGTAGCGGTTCTCCCAGAGGCCGCGATCAGCCCAGGGCTGATACCACTCCCAAACGAAGTCGCCGGGCATGCCCACGGCCATGTCCGTTTGATCAACGGCATTGACGTAGTCGACTGTACCTGTGGCTTGGAATGTCTGTTTGGCGGCTTCGCCTCGGGCCTTGCGGGCGGCGAGACCGCTCTAGGCAGACCCTATCGGGCCAGCGCGCTGAACCCTTGAAGCCCCTTGCCATGTTTTTGAAGAATTCAGCGGGCCCGCTATGTCTTTTTCCTCGCGGCAGGCCGGACAAATGAAACCAGGTTATCAATAGTTATTCCAACGGTTACGGCAGGTCAGTGCCGGTTGTTAACCATGTTGCATGACCGATCTGTCATAGAGACAATTTCGATACCATACATGCGACGGCCAACCTGCAGTATTCCAGCTCTTCATCGATCACAATAAGGGTGAATTTCAGGTCAAGACACGCGCGTCGGTCTTTACTTGGCAAAAATGGATAGCGTTCACAAAAAAGTATGTCTTTGCTTTTATCTCCGTTTATCGATAATCAATCAGTAATGCACTCCGATGAACAATGAATGCAGAGATCACCGCGACGGTGATGAAAAGAGGTGTTGCCATGATCCAACAGGTGGAAGAAATGCACGATATCGCCCAAGACCAAGACCTGTCTGCTGAAGAGGTACTACGGCTTGCAACCGATATCGTCGCCGCCTATGTGAGCCACAACCAAGTTCCGGCACAGGAAGTGCCGAACATGATTCGCAGTGTCCATGGTGTGTTGGGCAGCCTGCGGGAGGCGCCCCAGGAAGAACCGCAGGTGGCGCAGAAGCCGGCCGTGCCCGTGAAAAAGTCCGTGACGCCGGAATACATCATCTGTCTTGAAGACGGGAAGAAGCTCAAAATGCTGAAGCGCTATCTGCGCTCCAATTACGACATGAGCCCCGAAGAATACCGTGCCAAGTGGAACCTGCCGGCGGACTACCCAATGGTGGCGCCGAATTATGCAGCACAGCGCTCGGAATTCGCCAAGAAGATCGGCCTGGGCCGGGCGGGCCGGAAAACTGCTCGTCCGGGTCGTCGCAAGTAAACACCACGCGAGATCCTTGAAAAGCCCGGTGCGGATCATCCGCGCCGGGCTTTTGCGTTAAGCAGGCTCTAGG